>NZ_JAAWVW010000010.1:0-143936 GCF_014855505.1 Musicola keenii
GACAACGGATTCGATACTGGCGCATCCCTCTGGCCCCAGCCAGGTGAAGAAGGGACGTAAGGCGGCTCTGCTACGACCTTCGCCCACCCACAGCACCTGCTGTGTATCGGCATCTGCCACGACCGTGGCGTAACGATGCCCCTTAAACAGGGCAAACTCATCCATCATCAGGCGGCGCAGGGTATGCCGTTGTGGCTCACGAACCTCCCGCAGCAGCCTGCGGTAATCAATGAAGTGGATACAGATAACTGGGGGATTGGCGGAGTGCCGTTGACGGAATTACGCCAGCGTAGCTGACATAATGTGCTGCTGTAAAAAAGGAAGCCCGTTCATTGAGAGCGGGCTTTTTCTTAGTATTAGAACTCTTCCCCACGGGTTGGAAAGAGCCTAGTCGATTATTAGTGCAAAATTTGCGCCAAAAATGTTTGAGTACGCTCCGATCGCGGGCTGGTAAAGAAGATATCCGGTGGCGCTTGCTCAACGATTTCGCCCTGATCCATAAAAATCACCCTGTTGGCTACGGTACGGGCGAAGCCCATTTCATGAGTCACGCATAGCATCGTCATACCGTCTTCTGCCAACCCGAGCATGGTATCCAGAACCTCTTTGACCATTTCGGGGTCAAGTGCGGAAGTTGGTTCATCGAACAGCATGATTTTGGGCTTCATACACAGAGAGCGAGCGATAGCCACACGCTGCTGTTGACCGCCGGAAAGTTGCCCTGGGTATTTATGAGCGTGGGCGGCGATACGGACGCGCTCCAGATAATGCATCGCCAGTTCTTCCGCCTCTTTTTTCGGCATACGGCGAACCCAACTCGGCGCCAGCGTACAGTTTTGCAGAACAGTTAAGTGCGGAAACAGATTGAAATGCTGGAATACCATGCCGACTTCCGTCCGAATTTTTTCGATATTACGGCTGTCGTGATTCAGCTCAATACCATCGACAACGATACGGCCTTGCTGATGTTCTTCAAGATGATTGATGCAGCGGATAGTCGTTGATTTACCGGAACCTGATGGTCCGCACAGTACAATACGTTCACCTTGTTTTACTTGCAGATTGATATCTTTCAGTACATGGAATTGTCCGTACCACTTGTTCACATTTTCCAGCGAAATCATGTGGTCGGTAGATGATGTTAACGTGTCCTGGTTCATGGATAACCTCAATGGGACTTGTGTCCGGTATCAAAACGTTTTTCTAAATGCTGGCTGTAGCGGGACATGCTGAAGCAGAAAATCCAGTACAGAATGGCGGCGAAGACATAGCCTTCCGTTGACATCCCTAACCATGTTGGGTCAACGGTTGCCTGCTGGATGCTGCTGAACAGATCAAAAAGCCCAATGATGATCACCAGACTGGTGTCCTTGAACAGCGCAATAATGGTATTGACCAGACCGGGTATCACCAACTTCAGTGCTTGAGGCAGGATAACCAGACCCTGCATGCGCCAGTAACCCAGTGCCAACGCTTGGGCTGCTTCATATTGCCCTTTTGGCAATGCCTGCAAACCGCCACGCACCACTTCGGCGACATAAGCCGACTGAAAGAGGATAACCCCGACTAACGCACGCAGTAATTTATCGATGTTGGTGCCTTCCGTCAGAAACAGCGGCAGCATTACGGATGACATGAATAACACGGTGATCAGGGGTACGCCGCGCCAGAACTCGATGAAAATAACGCACAACGACCGCAAGATCGGCATGTTGGAGCGGCGCCCTAACGCCAGCAATATGCCTAGCGGCAACGCACCCGCGATACCAATAGCGGCGATGATAATCGTCAGCGTCAACCCGCCCCACTGGCGTGTTTCCACACGAGGAAGTCCGCCGAATCCGCCGAATAGCAACCACCAGGCCAGCAATGGATAAACCACGCACCAGACGGCGATATAGCGGCCGCGGTGAGGTAACACTCGCCAAAACATCGGTAAGATGCTGATTAACGCCAGTACCAGTGCAAAGTTGATACGCCAAATTTCTTCCCGCGGATACAACCCATACATAAATTGGCTGAATCGGGCATGAATGAAGACCCAGCAGGCGCCATCTGGCGTACAGTCTCCGCGTGAATTGCCGATCCAACTGGCCTTGAAAATCGCCCAGTTAAGCAAGGGGGGGATCAGCTCCCACAACAGCCACAAACAGACCAGCGTCAGTATGCTGTTGGTCACGCTGGAGAACAGATTACGCCGCGCCCAGGCAATAGCGCTGTTGACGGGCGTCGGGTTGGATGTAGTACGTGTAGTCATGATAACCCTGTCCCTTTAGCGCTCGATTAACGCGATCTTCCGGTTGTAGACGTTCATCACCAATGAAATCAACAGGCTGATGATCAGGTATACCGACATGGTGATGGCGATAGTTTCAATCGCCTGACCGGTCTGGTTAAGCACTGTCCCGGCAAACAGCGACACCATGTCTGGATAACCGATAGCTGCTGCCAGCGATGAGTTCTTTACAATGTTCAGATATTGGCTGGTTAATGGCGGAATAATGACGCGCAGCGCCTGCGGCAGAATGACCTTTTTCAGCGTCACTGACTTGGGCAGCCCCAGCGACAGCGCCGCTTCATGCTGGCCATGCGAAACGGATTGGATCCCTGAACGGATGATTTCTGCGATAAACGATGACGTATAGATCGATAATGCCAGCGCCAGCGCCGCCAGCTCGGGAATCAGCACCATGCCGCCGCGGAAGTTGAAGCCTTTCAATTCCGGCACATCCCAGTGCAACGCAGGGCCGAACACCAGATGGGATAACCCCATTAATACAATTAGCATCGTCAGCGGTATCGGCCAGGTTTTGCGCTGCTGACCTGTCAGCGCCTGATAACGTTGACTGCGGCGGGAAATCAGTATGGCAACCACTAGCGTCGCGACCAGTGACAGCACAGCGGAAAGCGCGCCGCTTCCCAATTCCGCCGACGGGATGTACAAACCGCGGTTGCTCAGAAAGAACATGTCCAGTGCATTTACTGCCTGACGTGGCCCCGGTAGGTTGCGCAGTACGGCAAAATACCAGAAGAAAATCTGCAGCAGCGGCGGAATATTTCGGAAAGTTTCGATATAGAACGTGGAGAGTTTACGCAACAGCCAGTTATCCGACAGACGCGCAAGCCCGACGACGAATCCCAACAAAGAAGCGCAGACGATACAAATAGCTGAAACCAGCAACGTATTGAGTAACCCGACAACGAACACGCGCGCGTAGGTATCCCCCTGCTGGTAATCAATCAGGTGCTGGATAATGCCGAAGCCGGCGCTGTTGTTGAGAAAGGCGAAACCTGACGTAATGCCGCGCTGTGCAAGGTTCGTCACCGTATTGCTTACCAGATAACCGGCGAAGGCCAATACGGCGATGACAAGAATGATTTGATACAACCAGGCGCGCACCGCTGGATTAGTCAGTGAAAGATCACTTTTCACGGTTGGGCGTTGAAGCATGTTGGAGCCTCTGTAACGGTAAAGCAAGGGCACGCCTGATTACGCAGAACGTGCCCGAATTGTGCGGAGGATGGATTAGCGAACGGCAGGAGCGTACTGGATGCCGCCCTTGTTCCACAGTTCGTTCAGACCGCGCTTGATTTTCAGCTCACTGCCCTGACCAACGTTGCGTTCAAACACTTCGCCATAGTTACCGACTTGTTTGACGATTTTGTAGGCCCAATCGTTCGGCAGTTTAAGGTCTTTGCCGAAGTTGCCTTCTTTACCCAACAAGTGCGCCATATCCGGGGTAGTCGGTTTGGCCGCCAGCGTGTCGACGTTTTTGGACGTAATGCCCATTTCTTCGGCGTTCAGCATGGCGAACAGCGTCCAGCGGACGATGGCAAACCAGTCTTCGTCGCCGCGGCGGACAACCGGGCCCAGCGGCTCTTTGGAGATAACTTCAGGCAGAACGACGAACTCGGTCGGTTTGCCCAGTTTAATGCGCAGCGCGTACAGCTGGGATTGGTCGGAAGCCAGCGTATCGCAGCGACCAGAATCCAGCGCCTTGGCGCTTTCGTCGGAACGATCAAAAGTGACCGGGGTGTACTTCATGTTGTTGGTTTTGAAGTAGTCCGCTACGTTCAGCTCGGTATCGGTACCGGCCTGGATACAAACGGTTGCGCCGTCCAGCTCTTTAGCGCTTTTCAAGCCCGCTTTGTTGTGGGTCAGGAAACCGATACCGTCATAGTAAGTTACGCCGGTAAACAGCAGGCCCATGCCGCCGTCGCGTGAGGATGTCCAAGTGGTATTGCGGGAAAGTATGTCAACTTCGCCAGACTGCAGGGCGGTAAAACGCTCTTTTGCCGTCAGTGGGGTGTATTTCACCTTGTTGGCGTCGCCGAATACGGCTGCTGCTACGCCACGGCAGACGTCAACGTCAATACCCGTGTATTTGCCATTGGCGTCAGCATACGAGAAACCGGGAAGCCCATCACTGATACCGCACTGTACAAATCCTTTCTTCTGAATGGCATCCAGAGTTGCGCCAGCATGAGCTTGGTTGGCAAGGGCGAACAGTGAGGCGCCGGCAACCAGCGTAGACATAATCACTTTTTTCATCATCATCGTGTGCCTAATTAATAGTTATGCTGTTGTGTTTTGGCGCCCGTTACGTGCGCCTTTCCTGTCTGTCGGCTCTGTGCTCCGTCGACATCGAGCCGTATTTTTATAAAGCAAAAATAATGCCAGGTTGGTAATTGGTGCCCGGCAGGCTGAAAATCAAAATGCATCAGTAGGAGATGAGTAATAAACAGGTGGTATGAGGGGATAAATAAAAGGCATGGATTGCACCAAGGTGGATACCGTAGCGCAAAATTGCGCTGACATGGTGCAATCCGTGTCGGGTGAAACGTTTCTAGCGTTGGGCGGCGGCCCGCAACAGAGCGATAACCAGTGGCGGCGCTATCTCTTTTAGTGCAGTGCGCTCAGGTTGGAATAGCGTGCCGACAAAAAATGGATGGTCTGCAAGCTCGATCGCTCGGATATCTCCGTTGTCGTCGGTGCCGGTCACTTTGACGGTCGCCGCGGTAAAATCGCGGCGAAAATCCTCATTGATGCCGTATCGGCAGCGATAGCCTTCGGTAATATCCAGTGTGCTGTATGCACGGGCGACATGGCTGTCTGGCGCTAAATGGATATCGCCTTGCTTTTCCACCATCTCGCATTGTAATGGTGCAATGACGCAACGCCCTTGCTGGGTGACTTCCGCATTGCTGGCGTCCTGCCATTGCAACACATGGCGGGCATATTCCAGCAAGGCATATTGGCAACCGCCGCAGGTGCCGAGAAACGGCGTGCCGGATTCGCGGGCATAGCGGATGGCTTGCAGGATGTTTTCGTCATTACTGTAAGGACTGGCGGGTACGCACCATACGGCATCAGCCTCAGCAAGCTGACGGGGCGATAACTGTTCGCTGTGTATCCATTGAGATTCCGTGGATATTCCGAGGTGGCGAGCTGCCAGGGTTATGGCGGGGGGAATGGCCTGATGGGCGATGACGGCGGGATTGTAGTCACCTATCAGCACGATTCTGGCATTTTGTTTCATGGCATTCTCCGGCTGGTAAAAACAGAGGCTACGGCAAACCGGAAATAATGTCGAGATATGGAGACGCGAATAATTAGGCGGCGCCACGCAGGGTGACGGGGCACCGCCAATCCGTCTTTTGCCCGTGGCATCAATGCACGGTGTGCCGCTGGTAATATTTTTCCAGCCGCACCTGAATCTTGCCGAGAAACGTACTGAACAACAGGTAAATCAGGGCCGCTTCAACATAGAGAATCAGCGGCTCATAGGTGACGGAGACAATGCGCTGCGCCGCCAGAAACATTTCGGGCACGGTAATGACCGCCGCCAGTGATGTGTCTTTGATCAGCGAGATAAAGGTATTGGAGAGCGGCGGCAGGGAAACGAAAACCGACTGTGGCACGATCACCCAGCGAATCGCCTGTGCGCCGTTCATGCCCAGCGAATACGCTGCGTTCCACTGCCCTTTGGGTACTGACAAGATAGCGCCGCGAACAATTTCCGAAGTATAGGCGCCGACATTGAGGGTGAACCCAATCAGTGCTGCCGGAAAGGCATCCAACGTAATCCCTGCGTTGGGCAAACCGTAAAAAATCAGAAACAGCTGGACGAGCAGCGGCGTGCCGCGGATCACCCACACGTAAAAATCGCAGAACCATTTTAAGGGTTTCGGGCCATACAGGCGCAGCAACGCAACGATGACGCCGACTGCCAGACCAAGAATGAAAGAGAGGATTGCGAGGGGAACCGTAAATTGAATTCCGGCGGACAGCAGACTCCAAAAGGAGTCTGCCATGAGTTGCAGCCATGATGGCATCTGGAATAACTCCGATATCAATGCAGATTATTGGGAAACGTCTTGCCCAAAGTATCGCACAGAAATCGTTTTGTAGGTGCCGTCGGCTTTGATCTGATCCAGTGCACTATTCAGTGCTTCAACCAGCTGAGGCTGGTTTTTCCGCACCAGAATCGCTGAGGGATCGCCGCTTTCCGCCGTTGCGACCACTTTCACGTTGGCGTCAGGCTTGTGTTTCTTGAAATCGAGGAAAGACAGGTTGTCGTTCAGCGTGGCGTCGGCGCGGCCGCTAAGCACGAGCTCCAGCGACTGGTTGAAACCATCGGTGGGCACGATATTGGCGCCATAGCTGGTGGCCAGCTTGGAGTAGTTACTGGTCAGGCTCTGAGCTGACTTACGGCCTTTCAGTTCGTCAAAATTCTTGATGGTAGTGTTATCGCCGCGAACGATCAGTACGGAGCGAGCGTCGATATAGGGTTTGGAGAAGTCGAATTTTGCCTGACGTTCCTTGGTGACGCCGACCTGATTGATCACTGCGTCGTAGCGTTTTGCATCCACACCGGCAATCAAGCCATCCCAACGTCCTTCAACAAATTCTGCTTTTACGCCAAGCTTTTCAGCCACGGCGCGGCCGATGTCCACATCGAAGCCAACCAGTTTGCCGGACTGGTCGTGATAGGTATAGGGCGCATAGGTTCCTTCCGTACCGAATTTGATGACGCCTGCTGCTTTGATGGCACTGAGATCATCCTGTGCATGGCTGGCGAATGCTGTGGTCAATAATGCAACAGAGAGCAAGGCGGAATTTACTTTTTTCATAACGGATTCCTATCAGTAAATGACGTCACGGATTATGTCGCGGCATATAGTGAGATGCACGGACTAAATGGTAGTGGCGTGATGAAGAAATGTTATTTTTTATAACCAAAAAAGATAAGTGTGACTTCTTATAGTCTGATAACTCATAATCTGCCGACGAATTGCGGCGCAATGCCGGTCAGTAGGATGTTTAAGGTCGACGTCTGTAGGCAGGAGAAATCATCGGCAGAAGCCTTCCTTGGCGTTTTCCCGCCCAGCCAATCGATTTTTGCGGCTGGGATGTCGGATAGCGCCCTCGTGAGCGGCAAAGCGTCTTAGAGAAAATTGACGGTTTTTTTCGGGCGTTCATCCACACCGAGGGAAAATACGTCGGGACGGGAATAGTGGCCGACCACGTCGAAGTCGTAACGTGCCCGTACCAGTTCTTCCGTATCCACCTGCGCGGTCAGTAAGCCTTCTTGTCCACGCAACGGCCCTGCCAGCACATCGCCCAACGGCCCGATAATCACGCTGCCGCCCTGAATTAACGGCCGGTTCGGCTCCCACCCGGGAATACTGATCCCCAGGGATGCAGGCGACGGCTGCACCTGACAGGCGCTGATAACAAAACAGCGCCCTTCATGGGCGATATGCCGCATGGATGCTTGCCAGATATCGCGTTCGTCCACGGTGGGGGCGCACCAGATGTCGATATTTTTGGCGTACATCGCGGTACGCAGCAGCGGCATGTGGTTTTCCCAGCAAATGGCGCAGCCGATGCGACCGGCGGCCGTTTCCACCGCCGGTAGGGTCGAGCCGTCTCCTTGTCCCCAGATGAGCCGTTCAGTGCCAGTCGGCATCAGTTTACGGTGCTTGGCGACCAACCCCTGTTGGGGATCGAAAAACAGTGCGCTGCAATACAACGTGCTGCCGTCTTGCTCGATCACGCCGACCACCAGGCTGGCATTGGTTCGTTGCGACAACCCCGCCAGTGCTTCGGTTTCCTGGCCGGGAACAACAATGGCGTTGGCGAAATAGCGGGCAAAAGCTTCCCGACCTTCCGGTAAGCGGTAGCCTAATTGCGTACCGAAAGTTTCCCCTTTGGGGTAGCCGCCTAATACCGCTTCCGGCATAACCACCAGCCGGGCGCCGCTGGCGATGATTTCGTTTTCGTAGGCCAAAATGCCAGCGAGCGTGGCCTCTTTTCCTTCGGGCGATGAACCCAGTTGCAGTGCGGCGACGGTCGTTAGGGACATACATGTTTTCCTGTTGATGTAGGCGATGATGAACGGTATACCTGCCTCAACCGTTATCAATCAATGCGCTATGCCATATAGATGAAATGAATAAAATTAATATCGAGACGATGGATCTGAACCTCTTCAAGGTATTTGAAGCCTTGTATGAAGAGGGCGGCGCCGGTCGTGCGGCATTACGGCTGGGCGTCACGCAGTCGGCGATCAGCGCTGCGCTGGGGCGTATGAGAAATATCTACGGTGATCGTCTGTTTGAGCGTACAGGGCGGGGGTTACGTCCGACGCGGCGCGCTGATGAACTCCACCCCATCATCAGCGATGCGCTCAACAAATGTCGCCAGAGCTTGTCGATGGCGAATTCGGTAGGGGATGAATTTCAGGGGCGCACGGTGACGATGGGATGGTCCGACGATTATGAGATTGCGCTGGCCAGGACGCTGACCAATCAGGTCGCTGCGGAATATCCCGGCATTCGGCTGATCTTCCGGCAGACCCACAGCCGAGTCGCTGCGGATATGCTGATGGAGCGAGCGGTGGATCTGGCTATTTCCACGGAGGGATTTTCGTCAAGTATTCTGGGCCGGCAAGTGCTGGGCGGCGGGAGCTATGCCTGCCTGCTGGACAACCGGCCTGATGCGCCGGATGCACTGACGCTGGAAGAGTACATCCGTCGTCGGCATATTTTGGTTTCATCGGGCGGATTTATCGGCATTGTGGATGAAGCGTTGGCGGCACTCGGGTTGCAGCGTCGGATTGAAGTATCCACTACCCATTTTGCAGCCGTTCCTTATCTGCTTAAGGGCTCAGAATCGCTGGTGACGCTGCCGGCCCATGCCGCCTACGCGATTGCGGCAATCGCCGATCTGCGCGTGCTGCCTTGTCCGCTGGTTTTGCCTGGTTACGCTGTTGAACTGGGGTGGCGGCTCGACGCATTGCGCGATCCGGCGGTCGTCGCCGTCAGGCAAGCGGTTCAATGCGTGTTTGCCGAACTGCGATCTGACGACGAATACGGCTTGGTCTCCGGGAGATTGAACAAAAAAAAGCAGCCTGATGGCCGCTCTTAGGAGACTGTATGATTGGTACAATTCGAATCCGGCCTGCGGCTGACAAGGGGTAAGCCGTTAGCGAGGGAGCGCCAGTTGTTCGTTGATATGGTCTGGCGGCATCGGTGGCGCGAGCAGGAATCCCTGCAAGGAATAGCAGCCAAGGCGGGTGAGCAATTCCTGTTGCTCCGGTGTTTCCACACCTTCCGCAACCACTTCCAGGTTCATGGAGCGGGCCATCTCGATGATAGTGGTGACTACCACGGCGTTTTTATTATGGAGCAGTAAGTCCTTAACGAACGTCCTGTCGATCTTCAACTCTCTGGCCGGTAGCCGGCGCAGGGAAAGCAGATTGGAGTAACCGGTGCCAAAGTCATCGATCGAGACTTTGACCCCCAATCGATCCAGCTCGTGGAGGATATTCAGGCTTTTTTCCAGATTGCGCATGGCGACGCTTTCGGTGATTTCCAGCGTCAGCATGTACGGCGGAATCTGGTATTTCACCAGTGCGTCGGAAATCACACTGACCAGATTATGCTGGTCAAATTGGACGGGAGAAATGTTAATGGCTACGGTCCAGTGATCCTGCCCTTGCTGGTGCCAGACCTGCAATTGTCGACAGGCCTCGTTGATGACCCATTCGCCGATGGCAATAATCAGACCGGTTTTTTCCGCCATAGGCAGAAACTTATCGGGCAGTAACAGGCCCTTTTGCGGATGCTGCCAGCGAATCAGTGCTTCAAAACCGTGGATGGGGCCATTCGGCGGCCGATATTTGGGCTGATACCATAAACGGAATTGGTTGAGCGCCAACGCTTTTGGCAACTCTTGCAACAGCTCCGGCTGGTGGTTGCCATGGTGGCTGAATGATGGGCTGTAGAATATCCAGCCGTTGCGCCCGGTCTGTTTGATGTTGTACATCGCGGTGTCGGCGTTGAGCCTGAGGTCATGGGATGTTGCACCGTCTCGCGGAAACAGACTGATGCCGACGCTGAGCGTGACCCGTAGCGTATAGCCCGACTGGTGAAATGGCTGCTCAATCGCCTGTACCAGTTTGTCGGCCAGCGCCGCAGCCTGCTCTTCGCCGCAGTCTCGCATCAGCAGCACGAATTCGTCCCCACCCATCCGTGCCAGGGTCATGCCAGGCCCCAGATATTCGCGCAGGCGCGTCGTCACGCCAGCCAGTAACTGATCGCCGAGGTAGTGCCCCCAGGCATCATTGACGATTTTGAAACCGTCGAGATCCATATACATCAACGCAAAGGTTTGCTGGTGTTGGCGGGCGTGATGAAGGCAGGATTCCAGTTCCCTTTCCAATTGCATGCGGTTGGGCAACCCGGTCAGCGCATCGTGCATGGCGAGCCGTGCCAACTGGTCATTGGCCTGCCTCAGGCTGTCGGTTAAACGGGATGCCCGCAATTGCGCGTCAAGCATAGAAATCATCAGCATGGCGCCGAGGATCAATAATGATATTGCCGATACCCAGACGGAAAGGTCGCGTTGATTGACGCTGTCTCCGTGATAGTGCGCCAGCGGCGAGAGGCCGACGGCGGCCATGCCGATATACTGTATGGCGGCAATCGCAGCGCCTATCACCAGCGCTGCGGCAAGGCGGGCAAATAACCGTTGCCGTAGACGCAGAGAAAATGCCAGCCACATCGCTACGCCGGAAGCGACAAAGGCTACCAGTATGGATACCGCTACCCACCAACCGTTCCAGTGTATACCGTCGGCAACCGCCATCGCCGCCACGCCGGTGTAATGCATGCAGACTACGCCGCCGCCGAAGATCTGCGCGGCAAGCACCAGTCTGGCGCGCGTGAGTTGGGGGGCTGAAGCCGCGAGATGCAGTGAAACCAGAGAGGAAAATATGGCGACCAGTAAGGACACCGCGGTGAGGTTGAGGTTATGGCTCACCGTTATCGGTATGTGCATGGCCAACATGCCGATAAAATGCATCGCCCAGATACCCATGCCCATGGCGGTACCACCAGCCGTCAGCCAGAACAAGGCAACACGTTTTTCGCAATAGGCAACCTTGCCAGCCATATCCAGTGCGACAAAAGAGGCGATAAACGCCACTAACCAAGATATGGCAATCATCAGTGTGTCCCACGAAACGATTAACATCAGATTTTCCGTCGTGCGGTACGTTGTAGGCGTATGGAATTATCACGTTTTTAAGAGTCTGGATATCGACTTAGTGATATTTCTTTTAATTTGCGAATGATGGTGTCTCCCGATGACCTGATATCAAACATCACTTTTAGTGATGAGCCGCGATGACGTCAGGCATCAGCGGTGATGCAGGGAGGTTTGCCATCATCTGTCCAACATAATGAATGAGCCAGGTTATGACACGCAATAGGCGTGCCATAACATATTATTTGGAGCCTTTTTCCATTAATTGGAAACTCGAAAGAGCCAGGCGATTCAGGTTTGACGATGAAAGGTGTTTTGTCCGTATTTTCAATACGTCAGCTGTATTCATTACTGGCTGATAGCTGATTGGTCGCTAGCGATATTGGCGTTGGATGATATCGGTGTCGTACATGCTGAGTCGTGCGGGTGAAAAGGGGATATGCGCTGTCGGCGATAAAATACGCTGGATGTGTTTTACCACAGCATCCTTGTCGCCTGGCGGGAAGGTGATAAAAAAGGCGCTTTCCGTTAAGGACAAAGCGCCTTTCTTCCGTGCATTAACCGATCAGAATCAGTTCATGCCGTATTTTTTCAGTTTCTTACGCAGGGTACCGCGGTTGATGCCCATCATCAGGGCTGCGCGGGTCTGATTACCGCGGGTGTACTGCATCACCATGTCCAACAGGGGTTGTTCAACCTCAGCCAGTACCAGCTCATAGAGGTCGTTCACGTCCTGACCATTCAGTTGAGCGAAATAGTTCTTCAGTGCTTGTTTAACCGAGTCGCGCAGGGGTTTTTGGGTTACCTGAGCCTGAGAGTTTACAGTGGAAACGGTCAGTACGTCAGAATTCACGCGTTGTTCGAACATAGTTCAGTCAGCTCTTTTTCTGTTTACGCAAGATTTTCAAAATATGCCTCCAACGCCTCCAGCTGCTCGCTGGCATCCTCAATGGCGTTGAATGTGCGCCTAAACTGGTCGTTCGGGGCGTGGGCCTGGAGATACCAGGACACGTGCTTACGTGCGATACGGAATCCCTTGCCTGGACCATAAAAGTCATGCAATTCCCGTATGTGCCCGATCAACAAGCGCTTGACCTCTGCCAGCGGCAGTGGTGGAAGCAACTCCCCTGTGTCCAGATAATGCTGGATTTCCCGAAAGATCCAGGGTCTTCCCTGAGCGGCTCGTCCTATCATCAGGGCATCAGCCCCGGTGTAATCAAGAACCGCTCTGGCTTTGTGCGGGTCAGTAATGTCGCCATTCGCGATAATCGGAATGGAAACGGCCTGCTTAACTGTCCGAATGCTGTCGTATTCCGCTTCACCATTGAACAGGCACGCACGGGTGCGGCCGTGAATGGTGAGGGCCTGAATGCCACAGTCTTCAGCCAATCTGGCAATTTCTACACAGTTACGGTGTTCTGGCGCCCAACCGGTTCGGATTTTCAGCGTCACCGGTACGGAGACCGATTTCACTACCGCTGTCAGGATCTGTTTCACCAGATCCGGATACTGCAGCAGGGCGGAGCCTGCCATCTTGCGGTTTACCTTTTTGGCCGGGCATCCCATGTTGATGTCGATAATCTGCGCGCCATTATCCATATTGATACTGGCTGCCGCCGCCATCTCCGCCGGATCGCCGCCGGCGATCTGTACGGCCCGGATACCGGGTTCATCACTGTGCACCATACGCAGACGCGACTTATCCGAACGCCAGACTTCCGGATTGGAAGAGAGCATTTCGGATACCGCCATCCCAGCACCCATCGTGAGGCAAAGCACCCTGAAAGGGCGATCGCTGACACCGGCCATCGGGGCGGCGATTAAACGATTGGGAAGCTGAAATTGTCCGATGCGCATAGACAAAGAATGACCATACTGTGCCTGCAAGGGCGCGTATATTACGCATTTTTCACGCGATAGGAAAGGCCAAACTTTGAGCAATTGCGCCGAACAGATCAATGAAATGCTGTGTTGCGGATCGGGGGATTTTATTTTTCCTTAATTTACATATCGTTAGTTTTTTACCGCTTAATCGTTAAACAACCGTAGCAAATGGAATATCCGTCGGAATTCGTGGTTGTTGCTCATTCGTTGTGCGATAAAACCACGGCATGACGAGCCTGAACGGGCGTCCTATCCCGCTCAGGCCGTCGGCTATACGGGTCTACGCATGCCGGTGATGCGGCACCACTCTTCTTTTTCCGCCACCGGATCGATCTGAAATTTGTCGGCGTATGCCTCGGCCACGCTTTCTGCCTGTGACGCCAAAACGCCGGACAACCCCAGATGGCCGCCCGTTTTCGGCAATGCGCTGATCAGCGGCGCCAGTTCGCGCAACGGGCCGGCCAGAATATTGGCAACCACGACATCGGCGCTGAGATCGGCGGGCTGGTCTTTGGGCAGATACAGCGCCAGGCGTTCTGAAACGCCGTTACGTTGCGCATTGTCGCGGCTGGCCTGAATGGCTTGCGGATCGATATCGATACCGATAGCGCGCGCGGCGCCGAGTTTCAGCGCAGCAATCGCGAGGATGCCGGAGCCGCAGCCGAAGTCGATGACGGTTTTGCCCGCCAGATCAAGCCCGTCCAGCCATTGCAGGCACAGTGATGTGGTGGGGTGTGTACCGGTGCCGAACGCCAACCCAGGATCAAGCATGACGTTGACGGCGTTCGGGTCAGGTATTTCACGCCAGCTCGGGCAAATCCATAACCGTTTGCCGAATTGCATCGGGTGGAAGTTGTCCATCCATTCCCGTTCCCAGTCCTTGTCTTCCAACTGCTCGATTTTATGATGAAAACCTGCGCCCAGCAGTGGATGCTGCTCCAGTTCGGCTACCACGTCGGCCATATCGGTTGCGGCGTCGTACAGGCCGATAACGTCGGTATCGCCCCACAGGCGTGTCTCGCCCGGCAGCGGCTCAAAAACGGGCGTGTCGTGTGTGTCCTGAAAGGTGACGGACACGGCGCCGCTGTCAGACAACGCATCGCCCAGTTGCTCTGCGTGCGTTCCGGATGTGTTGATTTTCAGTTGAATCCACGGCATAGCAGCCTCGATTTTAATGTGATGTTGAAGAGGTCGCCGCGTCGACGACGCGATGACCGAAAGGGTTGCCCACCAGAAATGCCGCCAGGCTGATGGCCAGCGATGGGACGATAGGATGAAAACCGGCCAATGGCAGCTTGACGCTGATCAGCAGCGTATAGCTGCCGGCGCCGCCGATCATGGCGCTCAGCGCGCCGACGGCGTTGGCGCGTTCCCAATAAAGCCCCAGCACCAACGGCCACAGGAAAACGGCTTCCAGGCCACCGAAGGCCAGCAGGTTGAGCCAGATGATCATTTCGGGCGGACGCCATGACGCCAGCAGCACCAGCAATCCCAGCAGCAGGGTGGTGAGGCTGGAGAGGTGGCGGATATAGCGTTCATTGTGCACTTTCTGGGGATAGACGCTCAGATAAAGGTCTTTCACGATGGTTGCTGAAGCCTGGAGCAGGTGCGCGTTGATATTCGACATGATGGCGGCGGTAGGTGCAGCGAGGAAGACCCCGGCAGCCAGCGGCGGCAGTACCGTCATCATCAGTTCCGGCAACACCTGATCCGGGATCGTCAGATTGGGCAGAATGGCCCGCCCCAGCGCGCCGGAGAGATGCATGCCCAGCATCAGCGCGCTGATGACAATGGTACCGATCATGATGCCGCGGTGCAGCGCTTTGCTGTCGCGATAGGAAATGCAACGCACCGCAGTATTCGGCAGGCCGATAACCCCGAAGCACACCAGCACCCAGAACGACGCCATGAACGGCATGGACAGTGTCTGGTTGCTGCCGTGCGGATCGACCAGCTCGGGATTGATCTGCGCCAGCTTGTTCACCGCCTCGGGCAGTCCGCCGGCGGCGTGAATAACGCCGACCAGCAGCAGCAACGTGCCAATCAGCATCACGATGCCTTGTAGCGCATCGTTCAGCACGCTGGCCCGGAAACCGCCGAATGCAGTGTAAAGCGCGATGGTGACGCCGAAAATCAGTAAACCGACGTTATAGGGCACATGAGCGACGGTTTCCAACAGACGGGCGCCGCCGATGAATTGCACCGCCATAGCGCCGATGAACGCCACCAGCAGGCTCAGGCTGGCGAACCAGACCAGCAACCTGCTGCCATAACGGGCGTACAGCATATCGTTCAGCGTGATAGCGTTATAACGTCGCGCCAGAATGGCGAATTTTTTGCCCAGAATGCCTAAGGACAGCAGCATGGTGGGAACCTGGATCATTGCCAGCAGCACCCATCCCAGGCCGTATTTATAGGCCGCGCCGGGCCCGCCGATGAAAGAACTGGCGCTGACGTAAGTGCCGATCAGCGTCATGGCCAGCACGAAGCCGCCCATCGAACGGTTGCCGAGGAAATATTCCGTCAGGAAGTTGCCTTGCTGGCGGCGACGCCAGGCGTATATCGATAGCCCAAATACCAGTATCAGGTACGCAATAAGCGGCAAAATGACATCAGTTTGCATCGTGATCCTCCAAGCTGATGTCGCGGAAGATACAGCGCACCATCACCCAACACAGGCCGATAAATGACAGCGGTAGCCACAGGCAGGCCAGTTCGAACCAGTGCGGTAATCCGGTTGGGCCGGGGTGGTTGTCGGGCAGATAGGCCATGATGATCCAGGCCGCCAGATAGGCGAGAGTCAGCCCCATCGCCCAGCATGCTTCACGGTGCGCCTGAAGAAAGCGTTTATCCATGATGTATTCCAAAGCCAGCAGACATGAAAAAGTCGGTTGTTATAAGACGGGGGATTTTACGGCATGTGAACGAATTGCCTAGCTAAAAATAGCAAGGGCCGGTATTGGCCGGCCCTTGTTGGAGAGAGATCACTGTAGACCGAGTTTTTTCTCCAGATAGTGGATGTTAGTACCACCATGCTGGAAGTTTTCATCGTTCATGATCTTGATCTGTAGTTCGACGTTGGTTTTGATGCCGTCGATAATCAGCTCCGCCAATGCGTTGCGCATGCGAGCCAGGGCTACGTCGCGATTTTCACCGAAACAAATCAGTTTGCCGATCATGGAATCGTAGTGCGGCGGCACGGTGTAGCCGGCGTAAATATGTGATTCCCAACGCACGCCAAATCCGCCCGGTGCATGAAAACGGGTAATTTTACCCGGACTCGGCAGGAAGGTGTTCGGATCTTCAGCGTTGATACGGCATTCCACTGCATGGCCGCGGATCACCACTTCTTCCTGTTTGATGGACAGTGGTTGACCGGCAGCAATGCGCAGCTGCTCTTTGATCAGGTCGACGCCGGTAATCATTTCAGTCACCGGGTGTTCTACCTGAATACGGGTGTTCATTTCGATGAAGTAGAACTCGCCGTTTTCAAACAGAAACTCGAAGGTACCCGCACCGCGATAGCTGATATCTACACAAGCTTTGGCGCAACGCTCGCCGATATAGCGGCGCAGTTCCGGCGTGATGCCCGGCGCTGGCGCTTCTTCGACCACTTTCTGGTGACGACGCTGCATGGAACAATCACGCTCGGCCAGATAGATGGCGCTGCCTTGGCCGTCCGCCAGTACCTGAATTTCCACATGACGCGGATTTTCCAGGTATTTCTCCATGTAGACCATGTCGTTGTTGAACGCTGCTTTGGCCTCGGCACGGGTCATGGCGATGGACTGTTCCAGATCCTTATCGTGACGCACGACGCGCATACCGCGGCCGCCGCCACCGCCGGAAGCCTTGATGATGACCGGATAGCCGATGCGTTTGGCGATGGAACGGTTTTTGTCCATATCATCGCCCAGCGGGCCATCGGAACCGGGAACACAGGGAACGCCGGCCTTTTTCATGGCGCTGATGGCGGAGACCTTGTCACCCATCAGGCGAATAGTGTCGGCGCGCGGCCCGATGAAAATAAAACCGGACTGCTCGACCTGCTCGGCGAAGTCCGCGTTTTCGGACAAGAAGCCGTAGCCGGGGTGGATCGCCACCGCGCCGGTGATTTCCGCGGCGGAAATGATCGCCGGGATATTCAGATAACTTTTGGTGGACGGCGCCGGGCCGATACACACGGTCTCATCCGCCAGAAGAACATGTTTCAGATCGCGATCCGCAGTGGAGTGCACGGCGACGGTTTTGATGCCCAACTCTTTGCAGGCACGCAAAATGCGTAGCGCAATCTCGCCACGGTTGGCGATGACAATTTTATCTAGCATGGTAAGCCTCGTTATTCGATGACAACCAACGGCTCGTCAAATTCAACCGGCTGGCCGCTTTCGACCAGAATGGCTTTCACCACGCCAGCTTTGTCCGCTTCGATCTGGTTCATCATTTTCATCGCTTCGACGATGCACAGGGTGTCGCCCACTTTGACCTGCTGGCCGACTTCAACGAAGGCTTTGGCATCGGGGCTCGGCGTGCGATAGAACGTCCCTACCATCGGAGAACGTACCACGTGGCCGCTAATGGCGGCTGGCGCTGCGGATTCGGCTGCCGGTGCGGCGGCAACCGGTGCGGCCGGCGCGGCAACCTGCGGCATCGGCGCGTAAGCCTGTTGCATGATCGGATAGCTGCTGACGGCCGGTGCGCGGCTGATGCGCACGGACTCTTCGCCTTCAGAAATCTCCAGTTCGGCAATGCCGGATTCTTCAACCAGTTCGATCAGTTTCTTGATTTTACGAATATCCATGAATGTGGTTCCGTACTCTTGTTAATTGGATGTAGACAAGCGTTTTACCGCAGCCTGTAAACCATAGTAATAACCCTCTGACCCTAGGCCGCAGATCACGCCTGTCGCGATGTCTGACAGGTAGGAGTGCTGCCGGAAAGGTTCACGTGCGTGCACGTTGCTCAGATGGATTTCGATAAACGGGATGGCAACAGCCAGTAATGCATCCCGCAGCGCCACACTGGTGTGGGTAAAGGCTGCCGGATTGATCAGAATGAAATCCGTATTCCCTTGGGCCTGATGGATGCGGCCAATTAGCTCATGTTCTGCATTGGATTGCAGATGAGATAACTGCACGTTCATCGCCAGGGCATCCTTTTCCAACTGGCTAACGATCTCCGCTAACATCGTCTTTCCATACTTGTCAGGTTCGCGGGTACCCAGCAGATTCAGGTTCGGACCATTCAGAAGCAAAATGTGAAACTTATCTGCCATTGTGCTGCTATCTCCCGCGATTAGCCTGGTGGCGCACAACATAACGCGAAGCTAATCGTTTGTCACCCTTTGGCGAGGCAATTTGCCGGTTTTGGACAAGTATGCTTGGGCATTATAGCTATATCGTAGCAATTGGCAGCTAAATACTGGTCTTATCTGCGGAGTTATCAGACCTGTTGCTGACAAAAATTTACGCGGCGCCGAGTAGACAGGCTCGATGATTGGGGAAAATGTCACCTATTTTCGCCATCGCAGCAGCTTTTTGTAACGAAAAGCCAGCAATACGGCGGCGGACAATGCATACAGAATCGGTAACGGTGATAGCGATTTTACCGACCAAAGATAGTGAATCGGTGCGAGGATCGCGACCAGATAAATCAGATTGTGCAGTTTTTGCCAGCCTGAACCCAACCGTCGTTGTGATGACTGCGTTGATGTCAGCGTAAGAGCCAGCAAGATCAACCAACTTGCCATACCCAGCGTTAGATATGGCCGCGAAACAATCTCTTTTCCCAGCAGATGGAGGTGATCAACCCCCAGTTCCAGCAGCGCATAGCTGAGCAGATGCAGACAGGCCCAGGTAAAACACCAGAGACCGAGCAGACGCCGGCAGCGAATCAACAGCGGCTGTTTGCCGTAGCGTGCCAGCGGAGTGACAAGTAGCGTGGCCAGCAGCAACTTCAGCGCCATTCTGCCGGTAAAATGCTGTATGTCTTTTGCCGGATCGGCGCTGAACGCTCCTTGATTGACGGCGATGAACAGCCACACCAGCGGCAACAGCGCCGCCAGGTGCAACAGTCCCTTCAGGATAACGATATGTCGGTTGTTCAAACGCATTCAGAAATTTTCCCGCAAATCCATACCGTTATAGAGCGATGCCACCTGATCGGCGTAGCCGTTGAACAGTAATGTAGGTTGGCGCTGAACGTTCAATAATCCACCTGATCCGATAAAGCGCTCGCTGGCCTGTGACCAGCGGGGGTGATCGACGTTTGGGTTCACGTTGGCGTAAAAACCGTATTCGTTGGGGGCGGCGAGATTCCAGGTTGACGGTGGTTGTTCGCGGGTTAAGCGGATATGAACGATAGATTTGATGTTTTTAAAGCCATATTTCCACGGTGTAACCAGCCGGATCGGCGCGCCGTTTTGCGGCGGCAGCGTTTTGCCGTAGACCCCGACGGCCAGCAGCGTTAGTGGATGCAAGGCTTCATCCATACGCAACCCTTCGACGTAGGGGTAATCGAGGCCACCGCCGATAAATCGGTCTTTCTGCCCCGGCATTTGTGCGGGATCGAGCAGGGTCTGGAAGGCGACGTAGCGGGCATTGCTGGTTGGTTCGACTTGTTTAATTAATTGCGCCAGCGGAAACCCGACCCAGGGAATGACCATCGACCAGGCTTCGACGCAGCGAAAACGGTAAATCCGTTCCTCCAGCGGGAAGCGTCGGCGAATATCGTCGATATCCAGTGTAATGGGTTTCGCCACTTCGCCGTCGATCTGGATTTTCCAGCCTTCGGTTTTCAGCCCGCCCGCGTTGGCGGCCGGGTCGGCCTTATCGAGACCGAATTCATAAAAATTGTTGTACCCCGTCACCTTATCTTCTGGCGTTAACGGAAGATTCGGATGCCACATTGTGGGCTGTGAAAACGAGAGTGGCTTTCCCGGTGCTGTAGGCGCCGCGCCCTTGAACCAGGAGAGCAGGTCGGCTCTGGCGGCGACCGGCAGGCTGAGTGTTGCTGCGGTAATGCCCAATGCTTGCAGGATCCGTCGACGTTGATGAAACAGGGACTCTGGCGTGATGTCGGCTTCAGTCGGATTGCGATGTTTGTTCATGTTGAATTCCCGCCTGGTTATGGATGGAAGGCTACGGGGATTTTCAGTGATGAGCGGTTTTGAACTTGCTGGCGTCATCCGACGGCAGCGGACACTGGTTAATCAGTATGCGATGAAAGCAGAGGGTGAGGAAACGTTCTTTTTTTACCAAGTGTTAACAAGGACAGCCGGTGTGCTGTCCCTGACGAAGAGTGGCGAATTAGCCGGAGATGCGCACCAGTGTGCGGCCGGTTACGCGATTTTCCAGTAATGCGGCCGCGGCGGCGGGAACCTGTTCCAACCCGATTTCCTGCGCGACTTGTTCATAAAATGAAGCTGGCAGCAGTTGCGCTAGGCGTTGCCATGCCAGCTGGCGACGATCCCGCGGCGTCATAACGGAATCGACGCCCTGCAAACGGACATTGCGCAGAATGAACGGCATGACGGTGGTGGGCAGCGCCACGCCGCCGGCCAGTCCACACGCCGCGACGGTAGATCCGTAGTTCATCTGCGCGAGCAGCGTGGCCAGCACCTGATTGCCGACGGTATCAATCGCCCCAGCCCACCGCTGCTTTTCCAGCGGTCGCGCGTTCTGGCTGAAGGCCTGTCTGTCCAGCACGTCGCTGGCGCCAAGGTTGCGTAGGTAGTCGGTGTTGTCCGCGCGTCCGCTGACGGCAACCACCCGGTAGCCCAATGCGTGCAGCAAAGCGACAGCGGTGCTGCCTACGCCGCCGCTGGCGCCAGTAACCAGTATGTCGCCGTCTTCGGGTTTGATTCCGCCCTCTTCCAGTGCCATGACGCACAGCATCGCCGTAAACCCTGCGGTTCCGACGATCATCGCCTGACGGGCGCTCAGCCCCGACGGCAGAGAAACCAGCCAATCACTACTGACTCGCGCCTGTTCGGCCAATCCCCCCCAGTGATTTTCGCCCACGCCCCAGCCGGTAAGAATAACGTGTTGGCCTTGCTGGAAGTCGCTGCTGTCACTGCTGGCGACGGTTCCAGCGAAGTCGATACCCGGCACCATGGGAAACTGGCGCACAATCTTGCCTGTACCGGTAATCGCCAGCGCATCTTTGTAGTTGATACCGGACCATGCCACGTTGACGGTCACATTTCCGGCTGGCAACTGTTCGACAGTGATATCGTTCACCGCTGCTGTTGTGACATCCTGCTGTTGTTCAAGAACCAGCGCCCGCATAAACATCCTCCTTTCGAGGGTTAAAAATAGAGGGAAATCATTTAGGGACTATATTTGTAACAGGTAGTATGCGAACTGATAAATCGCAAAGAACAGACAACGCATCGAGCAATATTGTATTTGCCATACGCAGAATTGGGGTTGGGACGCAGGGATGGGGTTTACTGCCAGGATTTCCATGTTGATGACATTACTGACGGCATTAGCCATTACGCTGATGTTGGTCAGCGGTATTTTCAGTTTTGTCAGCTACAGCCAGCAGCGCATGGATAACCAGTTAAAAGGCGTCGCCGCCAGTATTGATCAGGCGTTGTTGGTACAGCCTCCTGGCGCGATACAGTTCTGGCTGCCTGCGGTGATGAAGGCTGCAGGCATTATTGAGCTGGATATGCGTGATGAAAACGAAAGTATCTATCTGTTGCGCCTGCCGGATGTACAAAACGGCGATAGCGCCCATGCGTTGGTTTACCGTCACGCCACATTACCTTTGATGCATCACACCGACCTGCAGATTCAAGTCACTTATGCCGACCCCTTGTTTGGCTCACCGCGTTATCTGAAATCCGCGCTGTCGGTTCTCTTGGTGATTCTGGTGATGTCGTTGCTGGTGTTTCATGCCGTACGTTGGGTGCGGCGACAAACCGCCGGCCAGGAACAGCTGGAAGCCCGGTCGAAGCGCATTTTGTATGGCGAGCGCGAAAACGTCATGCACGGTTCCGTGCACGAATGGCCAGCCAGTGCCAGCAGCGCTCTGGATCAACTGCTGTCGGATCTGGTTGAAGCGCGGGAGGAGCGCAGCCGGGTGGATACATTGATCCGTGCCTTTGCGGCGCAGGATGCAGAAACCGGGCTTAACAACCGGCTGTTTTTCGAAAACCAACTCGCCACCCAACTGGAAGACGCGGAAGATGTGGGCACCCATGGCGTAGTGATGATGATCCGTCTGCCCGATTTCGACACATTGCAGGAAATGCATGGCTATGGCGGCGTGATCGACGAATACCGCAATACGTTGATCAATCTGCTGTCGACCTTTGTTCTACGTTACCCGTCGGCCTTGTTGGCCCGTTATTACCACAGCGATTTTACCGTGTTGCTGCCGCATCGGACGCTCAAAGAGGCCGACAATATTGCCAGTCAACTGGTCAAGGCCATCGATATCCTGCCTTTTACGCCGATTATCGACCGCGAAGATATCGTACACATCGGTATCTGCGCCTATCGCAGCGGGCAAACCACCGAGCAGGTGATGGACTGTGTAGAGGATGCGACTCGCAATGCGGTGTTGCAGGGCGGCAATGGCTGGTGCGTCTACGACCGCCAGGTGCCGGAAAAGGGCCGCGGCAGCGTCAAGTGGCGCACGTTGCTGGAGCACACGTTATCACGCGGCGGGCCTCGTCTGTATCAGAAACCGGCGATTACCCGCAACGGCGACGTGCATCACCGTGAATTGTTCAGCCGTATTTTTGATGGCTCCCAGGAACTGCTGGAGGCGGAGTATATGCCGCTGGTGCGTCAACTGGGCCTGACGACCAGCTATGATCGGCAATTGATTAACCGCGCCATCGCCCTAACCGGAATCTGGCCGCAGACGGTGCTGGCGTTCTCGATTACAGTCGATTCCCTCTTACAGCGCTCTTTCCTGCGCTGGTTGCGCAACACACTGCTACAGTGCCCGAAAAAGCAGCGCGAACGGCTGTTGTTTGAGTTGGCTGAGGCGGATGTCTGTCAGTACATCAGCCGGTTGCGGCCGATTATCCGGATGATCACTGGGATGGGGTGTCGGCTGGCGGTGACGCAAGCCGGGCTGACGCTGGTCAGCACTACATATATCAAATCGTTGCAGGTGGATGTTATCAAACTGCATCCCGGGTTGGTGCGTAGTCTGGATAAACGCCTGGAAAACCAGCTATTTATCTCCAGCTTGGTTGAAGCATGCAAGGGTACGAAAGCGCAAGTATTCGCTACCGGAGTCAGAACCCGGGAAGAGTGGCATACACTGCTGGATAAAGGCGTACTCGGCGGGCAGGGCGATCGGTTCGCCGCTTCCGAACCGGTGGGCGACACGCTGAAAAAATATTCATCGAGAATGTGCGTTTAATATAAAAATCCGATCAAACTAGCGTAGAATATCGCCGCCGTGGACCGCAGAATGTTCCGTGTTGTCGGCCGCCGTTCACGAAAATGTTAGATTTTATGTCTGTGGTTAGTTCGATGTTTCGATGCGTCCGGCCTTCATGTACCTTGTCGCCGGAGAAGATGCCTGACTTCCGGCATTTTGCCATCGAAAGCCGTTGTGCAAACATCATTTATTCTCACCGTAGCAGGTTCTGATCTCGCCTTGTCGCTGCTGCGTGTGGTTGGTAAAGTAAGCGGATTTCATTTTCGCCCCCAGCTTGCAGGATTATCCTTTAGTTATGTTTAAGAAATTTCGTGGCATGTTTTCCAATGACTTGTCCATCGACCTGGGTACAGCCAATACCCTGATTTATGTAAAAGGACAAGGCATCGTACTGAATGAGCCTTCCGTGGTGGCGATTCGCCAAGATCGTGCCGGTTCCCCGAAAAGTGTGGCGGCGGTCGGTCACGAAGCCAAACAGATGTTGGGCCGTACTCCGGGCAATATCGCCGCTATCCGCCCCATGAAAGACGGCGTTATCGCCGACTTTTTCGTTACCGAGAAGATGCTGCAACACTTCATTAAGCAGGTTCACAGCAACAGCTTTATGCGGCCCAGCCCGCGCGTGCTGGTGTGCGTGCCGGTCGGTGCGACCCAGGTTGAACGCCGCGCTATCCGTGAATCCGCGCAGGGCGCTGGCGCTCGCGAAGTGTTTCTGATCGAAGAACCTATGGCGGCGGCAATCGGTGCAGGCTTGCCGGTCTCTGAAGCGACGGGTTCTATGGTGGTCGATATCGGCGGCGGTACGACGGAAGTGGCGGTCATCTCGTTGAATGGGGTGGTCTATTCTTCCTCTGTGCGTATCGGCGGCGACCGTTTCGACGAAGCGATTATCAACTATGTTCGTCGTAACTATGGTTCGCTGATCGGCGAAGCTACCGCAGAACGTATCAAGCATGAAATCGGTTCCGCTTATCCGGGCGATGAAGTGCGCGAGCTGGAAGTTCGTGGTCGCAACCTGGCCGAAGGGGTTCCCCGTGGCTTCACGCTCAACTCCAACGAAATTCTGGAAGCGTTGCAGGAGCCGTTGACCGGCATCGTCAGCGCGGTGATGGTGGCATTGGAACAGTGCCCGCCGGAACTGGCTTCCGATATTTCCGAGCGTGGCATGGTGCTGACCGGCGGTGGTGCGTTGCTGCGTAACCTCGATCGTCTGCTGATGGAAGAAACCGGTATTCCGGTGGTTGTGGCCGATGATCCGTTGACCTGTGTGGCTCGCGGCGGCGGTAAAGCGTTGGAAATGATCGACATGCATGGCGGCGATTTATTCAGCGAAGAATAATCCAGCCAAAATAAAGAAGGGGGAACCGTATGGATGAAGCGTTCTGTATTCATCCCGCGTGGTAGCCCCCTTTTTGTTATTGTCGAGGAATACGCAATTTTATGAAGCCGATTTTTAGCCGGGGCCCCTCCCTGCAACTGCGCCTTTTTTTCACTGTCATTATCGCAATTGTCATGATCTTTGCTGACAGTCGGCTCGGTACGTTTGTCAAAATCAGAACCTACATGGATACGGCCGTCAGTCCGTTCTATTTTCTGGCTAACGGCCCACGTCAGATACTGGACAATGTGTCCGCCACGTTGACTTCCCGCGAACAATTGGTACGTGAAAACGCTGCTTTGCGGCAGGAGTTGCTGTTGAAAAACAGCGATCTACAGTTGCTTGGGCAATTTCGTCAGGAAAACGTGCGTTTAAGAGAATTGCTGGGATCGCCGCTGCGGCAGGAAGAGCAAAAGATGGTAACGCAGGTGTTATCGTCCGGCACCGATCCCTATAGCGATCAGGTGGTGATCGATAAGGGCGCATCCGAGGGAGTGTATGAAGGGCAACCGGTCATCAGCGATAAAGGCGTGGTAGGGCAGGTTATCGCTGTGGGGCAGTTCACCAGCCGGGTGTTGCTGATTTGCGATGCGTCCCATGCTTTGCCTATTCAGGTATTACGCAACGATATTCGTGTGATCGCCGCCGGTAACGGTTGTACCGAAGACCTGCAACTGGAGCATTTGCCGAACAATACGGACATCCGCGTCGGCGACGTCCTGGTGACTTCCGGTCTGGGAGGCCGTTTTCCTGAAGGGTATCCGGTGGCGGTCGTATCGTCCGTCAAAGTGGATACCCAGCGCGCCTATACGGTGATTCGCGCGCGTCCGACGGCGGAACTGCAGCGCTTGCGTTATTTATTGCTGATGTGGGGCGTGGACAAAAATTCCCGCGTGGCGCTGCCGACGGACGATGTACACAAGGTGGCGAACGAACGCCTGATGCAGATGATGCCGCATGTGCTGCCTTCGCCTGATATGGGGCCGCCGGCGCCGTCGTCGGGAACGCCGGCTCAGGCGCCGGATTTTGTCGGGCCGCCCGCGCCGCCGGCCAGGAGTGTGCCAGCCGTTCAGGAGCGACGTAGCCGTTCATCGCAGAATCCGACGACATCGTCTCAGAATGCGCCGGCCCAGGAGTCATCCGCTCGTGCCGCAACGGCGCCGGGAACGCCCGCACAGAACGCATCGGGGAGAACCTCGCCGATACAAAATACGCCGTCTGAAAGACGTCAGCCATCGGCGGCAAGCCCGGGCGGCTCATCGTCGGGGGGCAACCGATGAACAGTTATCGTCGGCACGGCCACGGGATCATCTGGTTGTCCTTTCTGGTGGCGATGGTGTTACAGGTCATGCCGTGGCCGGACGAAATCTACCACTATCGCCCGTCCTGGCTGACATTAATCCTGATTTATTGGGTGATGGCGCTGCCGCACCGGGTCAATGTCGGCACCGGGTTTGTCTTGGGGATCATCAATGATCTGATTCTGGGGTCGACGCTTGGCGTGCGTGCGCTGGGGTTGAGCATCATTGCTTATTTAGTGGCGTTCAAATTTCAGATGTTCCGCAATATGGCGCTCTGGCAACAGGCGCTGATCGTGATGGCGCTGTCGCTAATTCTTGATTTGCTGGTGTTCTGGGCCGAATTCCTGGTGAGCAATGTCTCATTACGACCGGAAATTTTCTGGAATAGTGTGGTCGACGGCGTGCTCTGGCCATGGATTTTCCTGCTGATGCGCAAAATTCGTCGCCAGTTCGCGGTGCAATAAGGAGCATTCATGACCGCACTTTACCTGGCTTCCGCCTCTCCCCGCCGCCGTGAATTGCTGGCGCTGCTGGATATTCCTTTCGCGGTGGTGGGGATCGATGTGGCAGAAGAGCGCCAGCGTCAGGAAACGCCGGAGGCATATGTCACCCGTCTGGCGCAAGACAAGGCGCGGGCTGGCGTTGCCGCTGTGCCTGATGACTTGCCGGTGCTGGGGTCAGACACCATTGTGGTGCTGGATGGGCAAGTGCTGGAAAAACCGAAGGATGCGGCGCATGCCGCCCGGATGTTGCGTGCGCTATCGGGGCGTTGCCATCAGGTGATGACGGCGGTAGCGCTGGCGGATCGCCAGGATATCCGGTGTGAACGTGTCGTGACGGAAGTACAGTTCCGCAGGCTGTCGGATGAAGAAATTGACCGCTATATCGCCGGCGGCGAGCCGATGGATAAGGCGGGTGCTTACGGCATTCAGGGGAAAGGCGGTACGTTCGTTAAAACGATTAACGGGAGTTACCATGCGGTGGTAGGGTTACCACTGGTGGAAACGCTTGAGCTATTCAACAGTTTTTCTGCACGGCGTAAATCACGAGGAATCCATGACCGCTGAGTTGTTGGTAAACATTACTCCTTCAGAGACGCGCGTAGCCTATATTGACGGCGGCATTCTGCAGGAAATTCATATTGAGCGCGAAGCCAAACGCGGGATCGTCGGCAATATCTACAAAGGGCGGGTTAGCCGGGTTTTGCCGGGCATGCAGGCTGCATTTGTCGATATCGGTCTGGATAAGGCCGCCTTTCTTCATGCTTCCGACATCATGCCGCATACCGAATGCGTGGCGGGTGATGAACAGAAGAACTTCCATGTGCGCGATATCGCGGAACTGGTGCGTCAAGGGCAGGATTTGATGGTGCAGGTGGTCAAGGATCCGCTTGGCACCAAGGGCGCGCGCCTGACCACCGACATCACGCTGCCGTCGCGTTACCTGGTGTTCATGCCGGGCGCATCCCATGTTGGCGTTTCCCAGCGAATTGAAAGCGAAGCCGAACGCGAGCGGTTGAAAGCGACGGTCGCGGATTATTGTGACGAGCAGGGCGGTTTTATTATTCGTACCGCCGCCGAAGGGATCGGCGAGGAGGAACTGTCACAGGATGCTGCGTTCCTTAAACGTTTGTGGTCGAAAGTGATGGAGCGCAAGAAGCGTAATCAGACTCGCTGCAAACTGTATGGCGAACTGGCGCTGGCGCAGCGCATACTGCGCGATTTCGCCGGCGCATTTCTGGATCGCATTCGCGTGGACTCTCGGCTGACGTATGAATCCCTGCTGGAATTCACGTCGGAATATATTCCCGAGATGACTGAAAAATTGGAGCACTACAGCGGCAAGCAGCCCATTTTCGATCTGTATGACGTCGAGAATGAAATCCAGCGTGCGCTGGATCGCAAAGTGGAATTGAAGTCCGGCGGTTATCTGATTATCGATCAGACGGAGGCTATGACCACCATCGATATCAATACCGGTGCGTTTGTCGGTCATCGCAACCTCGATGAAACCATTTTCAATACCAACATCGAAGCAACTCAGGCGATTGCGCGTCAATTGCGGCTGCGTAATCTGGGAGGGATCATCATCATCGACTTCATCGATATGAATAATGATGATCATCGTCGCCGCGTGCTGCATTCTCTGGAACAGGCGTTGAGTAAAGATCGGGTAAAAACCGGTATCAGCGGTTTCTCTCAACTCGGATTAGTGGAGATGACGCGCAAGCGCACACGTGAGAGCATAGAACATGTGTTGTGTAGCGAATGTCCCACCTGTCACGGCCGCGGGTCGGTCAAAACCGTGGAAACCGTCTGCTATGAAATCATGCGTGAAATTGTACGTGTTCACCATGCTTACGACTCCGATCGCTTCCTGGTCTATGCCTCGCCGCTGGTGGGGGATGCGCTGAAAAGCGAAGAATCCCATGCGCTGGCGGAAGTGGAAATCTTTGTGGGCAAACAGGTCAAGGTGCAAATCGAACCCCTGTACAGTCAGGAACAATTTGACGTCGTCATGATGTAATGCGCTGCCGCCGGAGTCTACGTTCAGGGCCGGCGGGTTGGCGCTCCCGATAAGATTTCGCTCGTCGCCAGCGGCGAGCAAGAAGGAGACAGGCGTGAGGCGACTGCCCGGAATATTAGCCGCCGCGGGTGCCATTCTGATTGTGCTGGTCGCTCTGGTAGTGAGCGGCCTGAGAATGGCGCTGCCAACGCTGGATTATTTCCGGCCGCAAGTGGTGGCATGGGTGCAGTCCGCTACAGGTTTGTCGGTGGAGCTGGATCGGCTCAGCGGCAGTTGGGAAACCTTCGGTCCGACGCTGGAAATCGAGAATCTGCGTATCCATCATCCGGATGCGGACTGGCGCTCCGAGCGCATCTCGCTGGCGTTGGATGTCTGGCAATCGCTACTGCATGCGCAGTGGAAATTCCGTGATCTCACCTTTTATCGCCTGCAGTTTGATCTTAACACGCCGTTGGATCTACAGCGGCAGAGCGGTCGTACATGGCAGCCCGACCGTATGGGCGATCTTTTTCTGCGCCAGTTTGACCATTTTGACCTGCGTGATAGCCAGGTCACGTTCCAGACGCCGGCGGGAAACCGCGCCGTGCTCAGCATTCCCCAACTCACCTGGTTAAATGGCAAAAACCGCCATCGCGCTGAAGGACAAATCAGCCTGTCGAGTTTCAATGGCCAGCACGGCGTGGTGCAGGTGCGTATGGATCTGCGCGATGAACAGGGCTGGCTGAACAACGGCACGGTGTATCTTCAGGCCGATAAAATCGACATGAAACCCTGGCTCAGCCGTTGGGTGCGCAATAACACCGGCCTGGAAAGCGCCGATTTCAGCCTGGCGGCCTGGTTGAACGTGCGGGAAGGGGATATTCATGGCGGCGATCTGCTGTTACAGGAAGGCAGCGCCAGTTGGCGGGATGGCGCGACGCCGCATCGTCTGGATATCAACCGCATGACGGTGCATGCCAGCCGTTATCAGAATGGCTGGATGCTGGATATCCCCGCGTTGAATATGGCGACGGACGGCGCCCGCTGGCCAGTGGGCAAGCTCGCCGCCCTGTGGCTGCCGGCGGATACCCAATTGTTGGGGCCGGATCGCGAACCTGAACTGCGTATTCGCGGCAGTCAGCTGGATCTGGAGCGGGTATCGCCGTTGCTGCCGCTGCTGGCGACCACTACGCCGGCGCTGAAGGCGCGCTGGGATGCGTTGCAGCCTCGCGGGCGTATCACCGCGCTGGCGTTGGATATTCCATTGCAGCGCATGATGCAGACTCGTTTTCTGGTCAATTGGCGGGACGCGGGCTGGAATAACTGGCAGTTGCTGCCCGGCGGCGAACACGTTTCCGGTTCTGCCAGCGGCAGTATGGCGCGTGGGCAGATTGCCGTCGATTTACGCCAGAGTACCTTGCCGTATCAGGGAATGTTCCGGGCGCCGTTGGAGATCCGTCAGGCGGGGGGCATGCTGAACTGGCGCGTGAACGAACAGGGCTGGGATCTGTGGGCGAATGGGCTGGATGTGCAGGCGCGTTCCTTGTGGGTCAACGGCGATTTCCATTACCACCAGCCTGCGCAGGGCGAGCCTCGGCTGGATATTCTGGCGGGGATTCGCCTGCAAGACGCCGCCGATGCCTGGCGTTATTACCCGGAACCGTTCATGGGCAAAGCGTTGGTGGACTACCTCTCTACGGCGCTGAAATCCGGCTATGTCGATAATGCGACGCTGATTTTTGCCGGTAATCCGCATGATTTCCCGTTCGAATATCAGGAAGGGCAATTTCAGGTATGGGTGCCGCTGGAACGGGCCAACTTTGAATTCGAGCCCGGCTGGCCTGCGCTGAACCCGCTGAATATTAACCTGAATTTCATGAATAACGGCCTGTGGATGCAGGCGCCCAGCATCGGGCTGGGCAATGTGGAAGGGCGCGATATCAACGCCGTGATTGCCGATTACAGCAAAGAGAAGCTGGTGATTGATGGCCAGCTACGCGGTGATGGTAAAGAAGTGAGCGATTACTTTGTTCATACGCCGCTGAAGGGCTCATTGGGCAACGCGCTGTCGCAGGTGCAAATCGGCGGCGAGGTGCTTGGCGATCTGCATCTGGATATTCCGTTGAACGGTGGTCGGGTACGTGCCGGCGGTAATGTTGTTTTGAGCAATAACAGTCTGTATATCAAACCGTTGGATGTCCTGTTGCAATCAGTAGCGGGGCAGTTTCATTACGATAACGGCAATTTGGTCAGTCAAACGCTGAAGGCGCGTTGGCTGGAGCAACCCTTAACGTTCACGTTTTCTACCCAGGAACAGGAAAAAGCGTTTCTGGTGAATGTCGGCCTGTTGGGAAGTTGGCAGCCTTCGCAACTACCGGGATTACCGAGCCCGGTTGCGACGGCGCTGAAGGGGAATGCCGGCTGGCAGAGTGCGGTTCAGGTAACGCTGCCTTATCGCGGCATCGCCAGTTACGACGTCGGCATGCAGGTTGATTTGAAGGAAGTGAGCAGTCGCTTACCTTCTCCGTTGAACAAGGCCGAGGGTGAGGCCATGACATTGCAGGCCAACGCCAAAGGCGATGTGCGCGGCTTTGAGTTGTCGGGATCATTGGGTAAGCACCAGCGTTTCAACAGCCGTTGGTTGTTGCGGGACAACACCGTCACGCTGGAGCGGGCCGCCTGGCAGCAGGGGGGCAAAACACCGTCGTTGCCGGATGATTCATCGCTGACATTGACGTTGCCCGCACTGGACGGCGAACGTTGGCTGGCTTTATTGCCGGGTATGCGCAGCACGCTGGCGCCGCAGGTGGCTTCCAGCCATTTCCGACTGCCGGATCGCGTGACGTTGAGCTCATCGCAGCTAAAAGTGCTGGGGCAGCAGTGGCATGACGTGGTGCTTACCAGCCGGGCCCAGGATAACGGCAACGACATTTCGGTGGTCGGCCGCGAACTTGACGGCCGGTTGTTTATTCCATCCAGCGGCGAATGGCGCAGCGACCTGCGTTACCTGTACTACAATCCGCAATGGCAGGGCGATGATGCCACCAACCCGGCCGCATTGGCTGAGAAGAAATCGCCGCTGAACGATCCCAGCATTCGTTTTGAAGACCTGCCTGCGCTGCGGTTCAGCTGTGCGGAGTGTTGGGTGATGGGGCTGAATGTCGGGAAAGTGAAAGGAAGCCTGCTGCCGGAGAAAAACCGGCTGTTGCTAAGTGGCGGTGAGGTGGACAGCGGCAAAGCGAAACTGACGCTGGAAGGCAGTTGGCAGGAGAATGGCGAGGGTACCCGAACCGCACTCAAGGGGCGGTTGTCCGGCGATAGCCTGACGAAGAATTCCGAATGGCTGGGCGTGGGCAGCCCGCTGCGGGCCGGCGCCTTTACCATCGATTATGATCTGTACTGGCACGGTTCTCCCTGGGCGCCGGATATTCCCAGCCTGAGCGGTATTCTGAAAACCGATATCGGCAAGGGTGAAATCGTCAACGTCGGCGCCGGACAAGCGGGGCAATTGTTGCGGCTGATCAGTTTCGATGCGCTGCTGCGTAAGATGCAGTTCGATTTCAGCGATACGTTTGGCAAAGGGTTCTATTTTGATTCTGTTCGCAGTACCGCCTGGATCAAAGACGGCATACTACATACCGACAACCTGTTGGTGGACGGCCTTGAGGCGGATATCGCCATGAAAGGAGACATCGATCTGGTGAAACGTCAGATCACCATGGACGCGGTGGTGGCACCGGAAATTTCTGCGACGGTCGGTGTGGCGACGGCGTTTGTGGTGAATCCAGTGGTGGGTGCTGCTGTGTTTGCCGCCAGCAAGGTGTTGGCTCCGTTATGGAACAAAATTTCCCTGATCCGCTACCAGATTTCCGGTAGTGTGGATCAACCCAAAATTCAGGAAGTGGTGCGGGAAGCGCAGAAAGCGAAGAGCGCGGAAGCTGCGAAATAATCGCGCCGCCCGTTATCCGATCACAGTGACAAGAAGAGTGGCGAGCTATGAGTCTGACGTTTGTCAGTAAGCAATTACTTACATCAAATAAGCTGGGCCATCAGGATCTCCAGGCCATCCTTGAAACCTTAAGCGAACGCCGTATCGATTACGCCGATCTCTACTTCCAGTCGAGCTACCACGAGTCGTGGGTGCTGGAAGATCGCATCATCAAGGACGGTTCCTGGCATATCGATCAGGGGGTGGGGATCCGTGCCGTCAGTGGTGAGAAAACCGGGTTTGCGTATGCGGATCAAATCTCGCTCGAGGCATTGCGGCAGAGCGCCCTGGCGGCGCGCAGCATTGTACGCGAGCAGGGTGAAGGACGAATCAAAACCTTGGGGGAAGTTGCCCATCGCGGCCTGTATCCGGCACTCAATCCGTTGGATAGCCTGACGCGCGAAGATAAGATCGCGTTGTTGCAACGGGTGGATGCGACTGCGCGTGCTGCGGATGCTCGGGTGCAGGAAGTGACTGCCAGCCTGACCGGCGTGTATGAACTGGTGCTGGTGGCCGCCACCGACGGTACGCTGGCGGCGGATGTTCGCCCGCTGGTGCGGTTGTCGGTCAGCGTGTTGGTGGAACAGGATGGCCGTCGCGAACGCGGCTCCAGTGGCGGCGGCGCTCGCACCGGTTACGACTTTTTCTGGCAGTTGTCGGAAGGGGAAGCGCGGGCGGATGCCTGGGCCAAAGAAGCGGTGCGTATGGCGCTGGTCAATCTCTCTGCCGTCGCCGCGCCGGCGGGCACTATGCCGGTGGTTTTGGGCGCCGGCTGGCCCGGTGTGCTGTTGCATGAAGCGGTGGGGCATGGTCTGGAGGGCGATTTCAACCGTCGCGGCACGTCGGTGTTCAGCGGTCAGCTCGGCCAACAGGTCGCTTCCGAACTGTGCACCGTGGTGGATGACGGCACGCTGGCGGATCGGCGCGGTTCCCTGGCGATGGATGACGAAGGCGTCCCTGGGCAGTACAACGTGCTGATCGAAAACGGCATTCTTAAAGGGTATATGCAGGATAAGTTGAACGCCCGGCTGATGGGCGTGGCGCCGACCGGTAACGGCCGACGCGAGTCTTACGCCCATTTGCCGATGCCGCGGATGACCAACACTTATATGCTGGCGGGTAAATCGACGCCGGAAGAGATTATCGCCAGCGTGGAATCCGGGCTGTATGCGCCGAACTTCGGCGGCGGTCAGGTGGATATTACCTCCGGCAAGTTCGTCTTTTCTACTTCAGAAGCCTATCTGATTGAAAACGGCCGGGTCACGACGCCGGTCAAAGGGGCGACGTTGATCGGCTCTGGCATTGAAGCCATGCAGCAGATTTCCATGGTCGGCAATGATCTGGCGCTCGACAAAGGCGTGGGCGTGTGCGGCAAGGAAGGTCAGAGCGTGCCGGTCGGCGTGGGCCAGCCAACGCTGAAGCTGGACAGTCTGACGGTCGGCGGCACCGCCTGAGTGATTCGGTGATTTGTTCTGTTCAGGCCGCGGATGCGGCCTGTTTTATGTCTGCGGTGTGTCATCTGGCGCAGCGTCCTGCCGATAGCCCTGGTAAATCAGCGCCACCTTGCGGAAATATTCGGTCAGGTAGTCGATGCAGATTTGCACTTTCAGCGGCAGATTGTCCCGGCGGGTGTAGAGCGCGTATACCGGGCGAGGATCGGAATGATAACGGGGAAACAGGATTTCCATGTCGCCGCGTCGGATATCTTCCAGCACCCACATCAGCGGGACATACGCGATCCCCGCCCCGCCTTGCAGCCAGCGGATCAGGGTTTGCGGATCATTGGTGACGAAACGTCCCTGCGGCGTTATCCGGGTGGTGATACCTTCCGGTGCGATCAGTTCGAATTCGCTATCTGGGCGCACGCTGTATTCCAGCCAGGACAGGTTTCCCATCTCGGACGGTTTTTCCGGCGTGCCGTGCACGGCGAGATAACGTTTAGTGGCGCATACCACCATCGGCATGGAACCTAGCCGGGTGGAAAACAGGCTGGAATCCTGTAGCGCGCCGACCCGGATGACAATGTCCAGCCCATCGGCGATCAGATCAGGTGCCGGGATACCACACACCAGATTGACCGAGAGCCCGGGATATTGTCTGAGGAGATCGGTGGTCATGACGGAAAGGACGTTTTGCGCCATGGTGGAGGAACTGCCGATGCGCAGTGTACCGATCAGCGTATTGTTGAAAGCGTATAGCTGCTCATGGACTTCGTTGGCTTCGTGCAGCATGCGACGGCAGCCGTAGTAATAAATCTTCCCCGCCTCGGTCAAACCGATGCTACGTGTGCTGCGGTTGAGCAGTTTTACCTGCAGCTCGTCTTCCAGTCGGGTAATGGTCTGGCTGACGGCGGAAACACTCATTCCCAGTTGTCGCGCTGTGGCGGTAAACGTTCCGAACTCCACCACGTTGGCGAACACGGACATGCTCTTCAGTCGTTCCATTATTAACTCTGGCTTAAAAGTGATTTAGATCACAGTGCGTAGATAACGTCATAATAAAGCACCATAATATAGACGCTTTAACCGGGGGGGGGGGCGCTATTACAGCCGAACTTCCCCGTTGTTATTGTATTTTTAGACTAAAAAACGCTGATTTAACATCGCGCTTCTCAACCATTAAATCAACGCCTGCAATCGCTATTGTTCAGTCAAGACGCGCATCACACAGAATGGGTACTGAACGTTGTTCCCGCTCAGTCTGCATGATTTGTCAGCTTGATGTGTCCTCCCTCTGTCGGTAGCCATACCGATGGCGGCGATGTTCTGCCTTTGTCCCCTGGCGGCGCGCGATCGGCGGCGTGGTGTTATCCACGCGCTGATTCACGCTGCTGCTGAACAGATAGCTGGTCAGGTAAGGAAAAAGAGGATGCATTCACTCCCGGTTATGGTGCTGTTCGGCCTGTCATTCCCGCCGATCTTTTTTGTGCTGCTGGTGTCGCTGACGCTGTTCTTCATCTGTATTCGCCTGCTGCATTCCTCCGGTATCTACGAATGGGTTTGGCACCCGGCTCTGTTCAATACCTCGCTGTTCTGTTGCCTGTTTTACTTGCTGTTTCACCTGGGAGTGTAAGTGTCATGAGAGCCTCTGTTTTAAACATCATCACAAAAAAACTGAGCCGTGTTGCGATGACGCTCATTGTGGTGGCGGCAGCCGCTGTAGCGTTGGTCAAAGTCTGGTCGTTCTATACCGAATCCCCTTGGACTCGTGACGCTAAATTTACCGCCGACGTGGTGGCGATTGCGCCGGACGTCAGCGGGTTGTTGACGTCGGTGCGGGTGCAGGATAACCAACCGGTGAAACAGGGCGACGTGCTGTTTGTCGTCGATCAACCGCGCTACCAGCAGGCGCTGGAAGAGGCGCAGGCGGATGTCTCCTACTATCAGGCGCTGGCGGAAGAGAAAAAACGCGAATCGACCCGGCGTTTGCAGTTGGGTGTACAAGTGATGTCGCGCGAAGAGATCGAACAATCCGGTAATGCGCTGCAAACCACCCAACACCAGTTGGCCAAAGCCCAGGCACAACTGGCGCTGGCTAAACTGGATTTGGAACGCACCGTGGTGCGAGCGCCGGCGGATGGTTGGATTACTAACCTGAATGTGCACTCCGGCGAATTCATCACCCGTGGTACGACAGCAGTGGCGCTGGTGAAAAAGGATTCCTTCTACCTGCTGGCTTATATGGAAGAGACCAAACTGGCCGGGATCCGGCCCGGCAGCCAGGTGGAGATTACGCCACTCGGCAGCAACCAGATTCTCCGCGGTACGGTGGACAGCATTTCCGCTGGGATCGCCAATAGCAGCAGCACAGTGGGCAGCAAAGGGCTGGCGACGGTCGATGCCAGTCTGGAATGGGTGCGTCTGGCGCAGCGAGTACCGGTAAAAATCCGTCTGGCGCAGCAGTGGGGTGATCGTTATCCGGCGGGAACCACCGCCACCGTTCTGGTGACTGGCGAGCAGACGCCAGAGGCACAATCGGCGTCGCCATTGCTGCAACTGCTGCATCGGCTGCGCGAGTTCGGTTAACCGGAGCGGTACGATGAACAGTTCCGTTTTCCCCCGGCTGCGTTTTGCCTGCAAGCTGAGTCTGGCCGTGGTGCTGTCGTTGGTGCTGGGGTTCTGGTTTGAAATGGAAACGCCGCGCTGGGCGGCGCTGACTGCCGCTATCGTGGCCGCCGGGCCTGCATTCGTCGCAGGGGGCGATCCGTTTTCCGGCGCAATCCGCCATCGCGGCCTACTACGTATTCTCGGCACCTTTATCGGTTGTTTTGGCGCGTTAGTGATCATCATGACGACGGTGCGGGCGCCAGTGGTCATGCTGATGCTGTGTTGCCTGTGGGCCGGGGTGTGCGTGTGGATCTCGTCGCTGGTGAAAACAGAAAACTCGTATGTGTTTGCACTGGCGGGGTATACCGCGCTGATCATCATCGTCACCAGTCAAAGTTCGCCGCGTGCAATTCCGCAATTCGCTATTGAGCGTTGCAGCGAGATTATTCTGGGGATCGTCTGCGTTATTCTGGCGGATTTGGTGTTCTCTCCCCGTTCGGTTAAACAGGATGTCGATCGCGCCATCGACGATCTGCTGTTGGGGCAGTACCAACTACTGCAACGCTCTGTGGGCCGTGCGGCCACAGATGATGTCGATAGCTGCTGGCATGGGCTGTTGCGGAAAACTCAGGCCATCGGCGGCATGCGCAATATTCTGCTGATGGAGTCGTCGCACTGGCAGCCGGCCTGGCGGCGAATGAAGACCCTGCTCAGCCAGTCCTGGATGATGATGACCTTGGCGGGTGAAATCGGGTTGATGCGACGGGATGGCGACTGTGCAGTTAAGGGCGGTCTGCTGATGCTACTGGAACAACCGGTGACGACGCCGGGGGATCTGCGTCGTCAATTGCGACAGTTGCGCCATCTGGCGGCCAGCCATAGCAGTCGCTTGCCTGCGCCGCTGGTGGGTTGGCTGGCGGCGTCTTCCCGCTATCAGCTGTTGGCAGCCGGCATCAGAACCAATGCGCGCATTAGCCAGCGGGAAACCGAGATACTGGAAGCGGAAACGCCGGTGCGGGCCAGCTCGGCGGAAACTCATCATGCGTTGATCAATGGCCTGCGTACCGGCGTGGCTACCGCCGTCGGCTGCCTGTTTTGGCTGCTGACCGGCTGGACATCCGGCAGCGTGTGTATGGTGATGTTGGGCGTAGTGACCGCACTGGTGATGCGTTTACCCAATCCGCTGATGGCCGCCAAGGATTTCTTGATCGGTACGCTGATAGCGTTACCGCTGGGGGCGGCGATGTTCATGCTGGTGTTGCCCGCCACTCAGCAAAGCCTGTTGTTGCTGGGGCTCAGTATCGGCGTAATGACGTTCGTCATCGGTATCGAAATCCAGAAGCGACGGTTAGGGTCGCTGGGCGCACTGGCGAGCACCATCAATATTTTGGTACTGGATAACCCAATGACGTTTAATCTGTCGCAATTTCTGGATAACGCCATCGGGCAGATTATCGGCTGCGTGCTGGCGCTGGCGGTAATTATGTTGATACGGGACAACAGCCGTACTCGTACCGGCCGCACGCTGCTCAACCGGTTAGTACACGGCGCCATCGACGGGTTGTCGACTCGTCCGGCGCGGCGCAGGGAAAACCATCTGCCCGCGCTTTATCAGCATCTGTTTTTGTTGATCAATCTGTTTCCGGGGGACATGGCGAAGTATCGGTTGGCACTGTCGCTGATTATTGTGCACCAACGTTTGCGTCAGCTTGATATTCCGCTTAGCGACACGCTGGCGGAATGCCATCGCCAGATGCGCGCCACGGCGGCGCGGGTCGCGGGAGCCTCCGGGGATACGCAGCGCAGCCGTTATTTTTCGCAGTTGCTGACGCAAATGGAAGAGTACCGCCAACACCTGGGGGAACATCAGGTGGCGGACGATATCGTCGCCGCCGTTGCCCGGCTGACGGCGCTGTTGCGGCGCCACCAGCATGCACTGTGCGATTAGCGGCGTTTACAGCGGATGGTAGCCCTGCCACAGTGGGGCTTCAGGCTTTCCCATCGGATTCGGCGTCAGGTGGAGATGCCAGCGCTCCAGCAGCGTGAGTGGCAGACAGTCATCTACATCATGCAGATTGTCCTTGTGCTATTTGAACATCCGCGGCAAAAGTATCGCTTTGGCGCGCTGTTTGGCTTCGTCGGCATTTTCGGCGACAAACAGCCCGAACTGATGAATCTCCGCCGGGTTTTCCGGCAGGTAGCCGCCTACGTTGACGAACCACAATTTCTCCCGGCCGTGAAACGGTTGGCGGCTGAGCGTGATATCGTAGCCATCGGCCCAGTTTATCGGGGTATAGCTGTCGACATGGATCTGATTCTTGTCGCCGAACCAGCCGGCTTTTAGCGCGGGGAACCCTTCTTCCGGCGTTTCTGCGGCAACGAACTGGACATCGTGCAGTTCAATGTTGGCACCTTTGGCGCCGCCGCCAAGATAGTACATAAATAGCGTTGTCATGCGATAATCGCTCCTTGGAAGAGGTGGTTATTTCTTTTTTTATATAACGAAGGCATTCACCTTAACCTGTTGTATGACAGATTGATATCAACGGAATACACCATAATGACTTTGCATCTTTGGTTGGTTTACATCGGGGTGATCGCGGCGCTGATTGCCGTACCGGGGCCTTCTGCCCTGCTGAGTATGACGCACGGTTTACGCTATGGCCGCCGTCGCGCATTGGCTACCGTGTTAGGCGGCGCCAGCGCGTCGTTGATCCTGATGAGTGCCTCTGCGCTGGGGCTCGGCGCGATCCTTGCCGCATCGGCGACGGCATTTCTGGTGTTGAAAGTGGTGGGTGCTGCTTACCTGGTCTGGTTGGGGATTGCCGCCTGGCGTTCCCCGGCAGAAACGCCGGTGTCGTCCGTCGAGACGATGGACGAGGCGCCAAGGCTTGGGATGCTGTATCGCCGTGGTTTTATGGTTGGGATCAGCAATCCCAAGGATATTCTGTTTTTCGCCGCGCTGTTTCCTAACTTTATTGAGACCGGCGCGCCGCAGGCCATACAGTTTGCCATTCTGGCTGTAACCTGGGTGGTCATTGATGTGAGTACGATGTTCACCTATGCCTGCATGGGCAAACGCATTTCCAGTCTATTCGCCAGCCCGCGGCGTTTACGTCTGTTCAACCGTGCGACCGGCACGCTGTTTATCTTCGCCGGCTCGGCATTGGTGGCGTCCACCAAATGAACGTTGGCCGCACTCTTCAATGCGGCCAACATTCCTGTCATGCGGCGACGTTCATACGTCTTGCGGCACAGGTCGCGCCGGTTTTTTTATTCTTCCGTTTCCGCCAGTTCGCGCAGGTATTGAAAAATCTGCCGGGCCGATTTGGGCGGTTTGTTGGCCGCTTGCTCTTTTTGCGCATTACGCACCAGCGAACGTAGCTGTTGGCGATCCGCTTGCGGATAAAGCGCCAGTACGTCCGGGATGGCGTCATCTCCTTGTTCCAGCAGCCGATCGCGCATTTGCTCCAGCTTGTGGAACAGCGAGACTTGCTGATTGTGACGGTTGCGCAGTTTATCCAGCGCGGTCTGAATCGGCTCCGGATCGCGGGCACGCAGCATCTTTCCAATCAGTTGTAGCTGGCGGCGGCGGCCTTCTTTCTTGATTCGTTGCGCCAGCTCAATAGCGGCTCGCAGGTCTTCATCCAGCGGAATGCGCTCCAGCGCGTTCTTGCCCAACTCGACTAGCTCGGCACCGAGCGCTTTCAGGGCTTCTGCATCGCGTTTAATCTCGCTTTTGCTGACCCAGATAATTTCTTCGTCTTCATCTTTCTGGCCGCTGTCCGGAATCTCGTCCTGCCAGTCTTCGGGATGTTTGTTCATGCGTGACTCCGTAAAAAACGCCGGGAGCGCGTTTTAATGCCGCTCGTGACGGCCTGTTGCGCGACGGGCAGGATACCCGTCGTAAAAAAGAGGCTGATCCTATCAGGTTATGGGCTTTCTGCGAAATTGTCTGCGGATCCTGTTAGACTCAAGGTCATTATGCTACCTCTTTTCAGGCGGCGGTAGGATGACGAATCGCACGTAGCAGGCGTTCGTCCACCCTGTGTTATCTGAATGTTTTCTTACTCATGATGGAAAGTCGATGACAATAATCACTCAGGTTGCAGAACAGCGCAAAGCGCTGGAGCAGGCGGTGGCTCAGGCGCTGGAGCTGGCCAGCGCCGGTTCCGACGCGGCGGAAGTCGCTGTGACGAGAACAACAGGCATCAGCGTCAGTTCCCGCTATGGGGAAGTTGAAAACGTCGAATTCAACAGTGACGGTGCGCTGGGCATTACCGTTTACTATCAGCAGCGTAAAGGTAGCGCGTCTTCCACCGATATCAGCCCGGACGCTATCGCGCGTACCGTGCAGGCGGCGTTGGATATCGCCCGTTATACCTCGGAAGATCCGTTTGCCGGCCCGGCGGATAAAGAATTGCTGGCTTTTGACGCGCCGGATTTGGATCTGTTCCACCCGGCGGAGCTGGACGCTGACAGAGGCATTGAACTGGCAGCCCGGGCCGAGCAAGCGGCGTTGAAGGCGGATAAACGCATCACCAATACCGAAGGCGGTAGTTTCAACAGCCATTATGGCATCCAGGTGTTCGGCAACAGCCATGGCATGCTGCAAAGCTATTGTTCCAGCCGTCATTCCATGTCCGCCAGCGTGATTGCGGAGCAGGATGGCGATATGGAGCGCGATTACGCCTATACGATTGGCCGAGCGATCGGCGATCTCGAATCGCCGGAGTGGGTGGGTGAAGAGTGCGCGCGCCGCACGCTGGCTCGTCTGGCACCGCGCAAGCTGGCGACGATGGAAGCGCCGGTTATGTTTGCCGCTGAAGTGGCGACCGGATTGTTTGGCCATCTGGTCGGCGCCATCAGCGGCAGCAGCGTATACCGCAAATCCACCTTTCTGCTGGATAGCCTGGGACAGCAGATTCTGCCGGAATGGTTGACGATTCAGGAACTGCCGCATTTGCGCAAAGGGCTGGCCTCCACGCCGTTTGACAGCGAAGGGGTACGTACCGAGACGCGCGATATCGTGCGGGACGGCGTATTGCAGACCTGGTTGTTGACCAGCTATGCAGGGCGGAAGTTGGGTATGAAGAGCACCGGTCACGCGGGCGGTATTCACAACTGGCGGATTGCCGGGCGCGGGCTGAATGTCGACGGCATGTTGAAAGAGATGGGCACTGGATTGCTGGTGACTGGACTGATGGGGCAGGGCGTCAGCATGGTGACTGGCGATTATTCGCGCGGTGCGGCGGGGTTTTGGGTGGAAAACGGTGAAATCCAGTATCCGGTTAGTGAGATCACGATTGCCGGCAATCTCAAGGATATGCTGCGTAATATCGCGACTATCGGCGATGACATCGAGACGCGCAGTAATATTCAGTGTGGATCGGTATTGTTGCCATCGATGAAGATTGCCGGGGTCTAAGGGCATTTTTACCAACATTGACTGCCCGAATATTCAGGGCAGTCGTTTAGCGCTTGTTGCTGTTATCAGCGGTGGTACTCACCCGCCGCTTCCGGCTGGTACAGCAGTTCCATGACCTCAATCCGGGTTTCTTCACCGTTCGGCAAAGGCCAGTTGATGGTCTTGCCGACGTGCATCCCCAACAAGGCGGCTCCCAACGGCGCCATCACGGAAATTTGTTCGCTGCTATCCTTCAGTGTTGCCGGGTAAACCAGCGTGCGGATGTGTTCTTCACACGTCAACAAATCCCGGAATCGTACCCGGCTGTTCATGGTGACCACATCGGGCGGTATTTCAACCGGTGTGACGATGTGCGCCCGATCCAGCTCCGCATTCAGTGCCTGCGCAACGTCGGTACCGGCAAAAGCGGATTGTTCCAGCAACGCATCCAGGCGCTCGGCATCCAGCTCGTTAATCGTCAGGTGTGGTTTATCCATGTTTATCTCCAGCGGTTTGTGACAAATAGCAATCCCCCCGCAACGAATGGCGGGGGGATGTAAAAAATAGTGATGAGCGGATGCTAGGTGCTGGTCGCAGAAAAAGGAAGAGATCTCGATCACGAATAGCCACAACAGCTATTCATCTCGGGTGACGGTAGCTTAATCTTCGTCAAACCCTGCCTCAAACAGCTGAATGACGGCCGCTAATGCTTGTTCTTCGTCTGGGCCGGTGGCTTCCACTTCAATGTAACGCCCTTTAGCGGAGTCCAGCATTAACATGGCGATGACGCTGCTGGCCTCGGCTTCGGTACCGCTTTCGTTACGCAACAGCACTTCGGCATCAAAACTTTGCACCAGTTCGAACAGTTTCATGGCAGGCCTGGCGTGCATGCCTAGGCGGTTTTTGACTTCAACGGTTTGCCTGACGGTCATGATTTGCGTTTTTCCAGCGTGCGATGGCGGGATTGCACATTCTTGCCGCGGGAGCGGAAATAATCCGCCAATTGTTCGGCAATGTAGACGGAACGGTGTTTGCCGCCGGTACAACCAATTGCCACCGTGAGATAGCTGCGGTTATTGGTTTCCAGCATCGGCAGCCAGAGTTCGAGATAACTGCGGGTTTGATAGATGAAGTTATGCACTTCAGTGTGGCGATCCAGAAATGCAGCGACCGGTTTGTCCAGCCCAGTCATGGGGCGCAGTTTAGGATCCCAATGCGGGTTGGGCAGGAAGCGCACGTCAAATACATAGTCCGCATCAATGGGAATGCCGTGCTTGTAGCCAAAGGACTCGAACACCATGGTCAGTTCACGTTCGCGCTTGCCCAGCAGCCGCGTCCGTAACATTTCCGCCAGCTCATGCACTGACATTTCCGAGGTGTCGATAATCAGATCGGCGCGTGAACGCAGCGGTTCCAACAGATCATTTTCTTCATCAATGGCGCTTTCCAGCGACAGGTTTTTGCTGGAAAGAGGGTGGAGCCGGCGCGTGTCGCTGTAACGGCGGATTAATGTGTTGCGATCGGCGTCGAGGAACAACAACTGCGGGGAAAAGCTCTGGGGCAATCTGGTCAGCGCCTGTTCCAGAACTTCTGGCGTTTCTGGCATATTGCGGACATCAATACTGACCGCTGCGGAAATGTTGCGCTCCGCCAGCGTACACGCCAGCTCCGGCAGCAGCACCACCGGCAAGTTGTCCACACAGTAGAATCCCATGTCTTCCAGCGCACGCAGAGCCACGGATTTCCCCGAGCCTGAACGACCACTGACAATCATCAGCACCATCTGACGACTCCCCCTTGGCAGCGGGATGGTGAATGTCCACTGCCACAGTTAGCACACGTATTTGTTATCCGGCTCCGCCGGTTCCGAGCGAACGTCCTCCAAGTCCAGCGGGGACGTCCGTGATAATTTCTATCCGGATCCGAGCACATTAGACGTGATCGGCGAGATCCTGGTCGGTCATGATTTGGTACAGCTCATCATCGTTCTGCGCAGCGCGTAGCCGACGGCATACAGATTTGTCCGCCAGCCGCTTGGCAACGAGGGACAAGGTATGTAAATGGGTTTTACATTGTTCAGCCGGAACCAGCAAGGCAAAAAGCAGATCGACGGGCTGATTGTCGATGGCGTCAAACGCCACTGGGTGTTCCAGCTGAATGAAGACGCCTACTGCCCCAAGTGTGTTTTCATCTTCCAGTTTTCCATGTGGAATGGCGATACCGTTACCAATACCGGTACTGCCCATGCGTTCCCGCGTCAGGATGGATTCAAAGATCATTTGCGGCGGCAGATTGAGCTGCCTGGCAGCCAGTTCACTGATGATTTCCAGGGCGCGCTTTTTGCTCTGGCAGTGAACGGCGCTACGGGTACACTCTTTGCGGAGTACGGCGCTGAGTTGAATAACGGGCTCGTTGTTCATATTGCTTTCACTTAATGACACTTTTGCCTCCGGTTATCGGCCCGCCGTGCGGCAGGCCCGGCCGTCCCTACGCCTTAAGGTGGCAGAATCAGTGTTGTTTCAGTTTATCCTTATGCTTGTTCAACTGCCTTGCCAGCTTATCGATCAACAGATCGATGGAGGCATACATATCCTCCGCTTCTGAGGTGGCATGCAGCTCGCCGCCGTTCACATGGATGGTGGCATCGGCAATATGCTGGATTTTCTCCACTTTCAACACCACATACACCTGATTAATTCGATCAAAGTATTGCTCAAGTTTGGCGAATTTCGACGTGACGAACTCGCGCATGGAGTCAGTAATTTCGACATGGTGTCCGGTAATGTTCAGCTGCATATCGTCTTCCTTCTCAGTATGGGTCAAACCAGCTGTTTACGTTGATTCGACGGCGGGATGGATAAAGACTCGCGATATTTTGCTACAGTGCGCCGCGCCACGATAATGCCCTGTTCGGAGAGTAGGGTGGTCAGCTTGCTGTCGCTCAGAGGTTTTGCAGGGTTTTCCGCTGCAATCAGTTTTTTGACCAGTGCACGGATGGCGGTGGATGACGCTTCGCCGCCATTGTCGGTGTTGACGTGGCTGGAGAAAAAATACTTCAATTCGAAGATGCCCCGCGGACTATGTAGAAATTTCTGGGTTGTCACGCGGGAGATGGTGGACTCGTGCATATCCACGGCCTGAGCGATATCCGCCAGTACCATGGGTTTCATGAATTCCTCGCCATGTTCAAAGAACGCCTGCTGCTGTTCTACGATGCAGCGGGTGACTTTCAGCAACGTGTCGTTGCGGCTTTCCAGGCTTTTGATCAGCCAGCGGGCTTCCTGCAAATGGCTGCGGATGAACTGACCGTCACTGTCGTTACGGGCGCTGTTGCCGAGCGCGGCGTATTGCTGGTTGATCTGTAGTCTGGGCACGCTGTCGGTATTTAGCTCTACCGCCCAATGACCCTGGATCTTGCGAACCAGGACATCCGGGATCACGTATTCCGATTCGCCGGTATTGATGGACTGGCCGGGGCGCGGGTCGAGCGATTGGATCAGCGCCAACGCTTCTTTCAGCGTTTCTTCCTTCATTCGACTGGAACGGATCAGCATACGGAAATCGTGGTTGGCCAGCAGATCCAGATATTCGCTGACGATCATTCTGGCTTCGGCCAGCCGCGGCGTGGTTTTTTCATCAAACTGGGATAACTGTACCAGCAGGCATTCGCGCAGGTCGCGAGCGCCGACGCCGACGGGATCGAAGCGCTGCACTCGTTTCAGTACGGCCTCCACCTCTTCCAGCGTAAGGCTGTCGTCGCCGATGCTGTCGCGGATATCCTCCAGCGAAACCGTCAGATAGCCGGTATTGTCGACTGCATCGACGATTGAGGTGGCAATGGCGGCATCGGTATCGGAAAACGGCGTCAGTTCCACCTGCCACATCAGATAATCCTGCAGCGTCTGAGTGGTTTCGCCCTGATAGACCGGCAGCTCTTCATCGCGATAATCGGTACTGGTGCCGGACGGTGTGCCTGCGGTATAGATTTCATCCCAGGCGGCGTCGAGCGGCAGCTCGTCCGGCATTTCCTTCTGCTCCAGCGCTTCGCGGGTATCCAGCGTTTCGTGGTCGCTACTTTCCTGTGTTTCTACTTCTTCATGGTTGTCAGCCTGTTCCAGCAATGGGTTGCTTTCCAGCGCCTGTTGGATTTCCTGCTGGAGTTCAAGTGTGGACAATTGCAGTAGGCGGATCGCCTGCTGTAATTGCGGTGTCATAGCCAGTTGCTGGCTAAGCCTGAGTTGCAAACCTTGCTTCATAACTCGCGCTAACTTCCTTTATTAATTATAAATAAAAACAATGTTTTATCAGAGTCGGAAGCCTTCACCCAGATAGACCCGTTTCACTTGTTCATTCGCCAGTATATCTATTGGTGAGCCATGGGCAATAAGCTGGCCCTGGCTGACGATATAGGCACGTTCGCAGACATCCAGCGTCTCGCGAACATTATGGTCGGTAATCAGCACGCCTAGCCCACTGTCGCGCAGATGCTCGATGATTTTTTTGATGTCGATGACCGAAATGGGATCTACGCCGGCAAAGGGTTCGTCCAGCAAAATGAATTTCGGGTTAGCCGCCAGTGCTCGGGCGATTTCTACTCGGCGCCGTTCACCGCCGGACAGCGATTGTCCCAGATTATCGCGCAGGTGAGTAATATGAAACTCGTCCATAAGCTCGTTGGCGCGATCCTGCTGTTGCTCCCGGGTCAGATCCTTGCGGATTTGCAGAACGGCCATCAGGTTGTCGTAGACGCTTAATCGCCGAAAAATCGACGCTTCCTGCGGCAGATAGCCGATGCCGCGGCGGGCGCGGTCATGCAGCGGCAGCAGACTGATGTCTTCATCATCGATGACGATGCGGCCTTCGTCACGCGGCACGATCCCCACGACCATGTAAAACGTAGTGGTTTTGCCCGCGCCGTTAGGGCCCAGCAGTCCGACGATTTCGCCCGAATTCACATTCAGGCTGACGTTTTCCACCACTTTGCGGCCCTTGTACGCTTTGGCCAGATTTTCTGCAATTAATGTTGCCATGGGTTACTTGCGTCACTCACTGTTGTTTGGCGGGTTTGGTCTGACTGGCGCCGGTTTTGCTCTGACTTGCGGCAGGCTTGACGCCATTCGGATTGGCCTGGGTACCCTTGTCCTGCAATTGCGACGGCACCAGAACGGTAGTTACTCGTTTACCCTTGTCGCTGAAGGCTTCCATCTGTTGTTGTTGAACCAGGTAGGTAATGCGATCGCCTTTGACATTACTGTCAAGCTGTTCCAGATAAGCGTTGCCGGTAAGAATGACGAGCTGCTTGTCCAGTTCATAGCGCATTTTCTGCGCATGTCCTTTTACCGGTTTACCGTTGTCCTGCATCTGATAAAAGGTCGCCGGGTTGCCGTAACCTTCAATAGTTTCATGGCCTTGTTGGCCGTTTGGGCGCGTAACGACAACTTTGTCGGCCTGAACCTTGATGGAGCCCTGAGTCACGATCACCTTGCCGGTGAATGTGACCACATTGCCTTGCATATCCAGCGCCTGCTGATCGGAATCGATATGGATGGGCTGATCGGTATCGCCGGTCAGCGCCAATGCCGGAAGGCTGACGGCGAACAGGGCGCTGGCGATCAGGATGCTGTGCAACACATTATTGTTTAGGTTGGATTTCATAATAAGATTTTACCTTGTCGATCAATTCAGCGGTTTTGCTGCGCAGATTACCACGCATTTTCAGCCCGTTAGAGGTAAAGTTAGTGCCATACAGGGTGACTTCATCATCCGACGAGACATCCTGTGTGATCAGGTTGACCTGGGCGTTGTCTGTCTTGATACGTTCCAATTGTGAATCAGTGGTGAGGCTGTTGACCTCCACATGACCGTAAAGATAGAGCATCCGGTCTTTTGTCAGCGTGGCGCGATCTGAACGCACCGACCAGGTCGCCACCCCGAGTTCGTTGAACATGGTCGCCACCGGCAAGGTAAAGCGGCTGCTTTGATCGGCGTTGTAATGTTCCGCACTCTCCGCCACCAGCTTGTAGCTCAGTTTTCCGGTTGGGTCATATACCACGGTAATGTTTTTCTGCATGGTATAAGCCGGGTCAGTGCTGGGTACCTCCGCCGGGCCGGTGTTGGCCTGTCTGTCGGTCAGATTTAACCCGATCAGCACCAGTGCGATCAATGCCAGCAACAGCGTCAGCCAGCGTTTTGCATTACTCATATCGACAGCCCTTTGGCGAAATCAAGCTTATCCTGCGCCTGTAGGATAAGGTCGCAAATTTCTCTTACCGCGCCGCGGCCACCGGCGATGCGCGTGACATAATCAGCCCGTGGCTGCAACAGCGGGTGAGCGTCGGCAACCGCTACGCTTAGACCCACTTCGGCCATGACCGGCCAGTCGATCAGGTCATCGCCGATATAGGCGACCTGGCTGGCTTGGAGCGACAGTTTATCCAACAGTTCGCGGAAGGCCAAAAGCTTATCGGATTGTCCTTGATAAAGATGGGTGATACCCAGCGTTTGGCAGCGATCGATCAGCAATTGCGACGAACGGCCGGTAATAATCGCGACGTCGATACCCGAAGTTAGCAGGCAACGGATGCCATAGCCGTCGCGGACATTGAACGCCTTCAGTTCTTCGCCCTGATTACCCATGTAGATAAGTCCATCGGACAGTACGCCATCTACATCGCAAATCAGCAGACGTACATCGCGCGCGCGGTTCATGACCTGCGTCTCCACGGGGCCGTAGCAGGTGTCGGTTTGCGGCCGAATTTCACTCATTCACTCATTCCTTGGCTCAAGTCGTAAAGGTCTGGGGAGTCACACCACGCCAGCGCGCAACATATCATGCATATGGATGATGCCAAGCAGACGATCGTCGTCCGCCACCATCAACGAGGTAATATGGCGGGACTGCATCAGATTCAGCGCATCGACCGCCAGTGTATGCGGCGTCACCCGGATACCGCCGCGGGTCATCACGTCGGTGATGCGGGCGTTGTTCAGATTGATGTTCATATCGAATACCCGGCGCAGGTCGCCGTCGGTAAAAATCCCTTCGATTTTCCGGTCTGCGTTGCAAATCGCCGTCATGCCCAGATTTTTGCGCGTGATTTCCAACAGTGCGTCGCGCAGGGAAGCATTGCTGTCCACGCACGGCATTTCTTCGCCGGAGTGCATGATGTCTTCCACCCGCAACAGCAATTTGCGGCCAAGCGCGCCGCCGGGATGGGATAATGCGAAATCTTCGGCGGTAAAGCCGCGTGCCTGCAATAGCGCTACCGCCAACGCATCGCCCATTACCAGCGCGGCGGTGGTGCTGGATGTCGGCGCCAGCCCCAATGGGCAGGCTTCCTGAGCGACGTGAACGCAAAGGTGGATATCCGCAGTTTTCGCCATCGTGCTGTCTGGGTTGCCGGTCATGGAGATCAGACAAACCTGAAGACGTTTAAGTACAGGGATCAGCGCCAGAATCTCATGTGATTCACCCGAGTTGGATATGGCGATGACGACGTCCTGTGCGGCAATCATGCCCAGATCGCCGTGGCTGGCTTCCCCTGGGTGGACGAAAAACGATGGAGTACCGGTACTGGCGAACGTCGCCGCCATTTTGCAGCCGATATGGCCTGATTTGCCCATCCCCATGACCACAACCTTGCCGCGACAGTGGAACATTTTTTCGCAGGCCAAGGCGAAGTTACCGTCGATATACTGATCCAGCTGCGCCAGACTATCGCGCTCGATGGACAGAACCTGACGGCCTGCCGTCTGGAAATCAAAGCCGGGTTGTAACTTGAAATGTGACATCAAAAATATCCTGCATTGCCGGTGTTCTGGCTATGGAAACAAGAACAGCACCGAAAGGTACGCAATGAATGCACACACTAACAATGTGCCTGCGCCTTGACCGATGCACCGTTTCTGGCGGAGACAGAGTGCCGTTAGGAGCGCACTGACGCCGAGCATGACCCAGTAATCGCGCTGAAAAGCGAGCGGGTTCAGTGCGCCAGGCGAGAGCAGTGCCGGGACGCCCAGCACGATGACGATATTGAATATATTGGAACCGATCAGATTGCCCAATGCGATATCGTCTTCCTTTTTCAATGTGCCGACAATCGCAGTGGCCAGTTCCGGCAGGCTGGTGCCGACCGCCAATACGGTCAGACCGATAGTAAGTTCACTGATATTAAAGTAATTGGCGATGACAGTAGCGTTATCGATCACGATTCGGGCGGACATCGGCATGATGATCAGCCCGAGAATCAGCCACAGCAGCGCAACCGTATAATTGTTGTCCTGCGGCAGTTCCGCCATCTGCTCCCGAGTCAGGCTGTCCTCGCCCTGTCTCGCCGCGCGGGAGGCCATGTTCAGCATTAGCAGGATGCAGCCTCCGGCGGCGAATAGCAGGATGATGCCGTCCGTGCGGCTCAGAAAACCGTCATGCAGCAACCATCCGCACAAGGCGGTGACAAAAAGCATTGGGGGGAGTTCACGCCGCAGCAGGGCGGATTGGAATGTCAGCGGGCGTATCAGCGCGGCGCTGCCAAGAATTAACAGAATATTGGTGATATTGGAGCCCAGAACATTGCCGACAGCCATATCGATTTGATTATTAAGCGCGGCGGTGACGGAAACCATCAGTTCGGGCAAGGACGTTCCCATTCCAACGATAGTCATACCGATAATCATGGGCGGGATGCCGAAAGAGCGGGCCAGAACGGCGGCGCCATAGACAACCCGATCGGCACCATAAACCAGCAGAATCAAACCAACAACCAATAGTACTGTCGCAAAAAGCATGCAGCGTCCTTTATTCAGGTATAATCACCGGCTTATTGGCGAACAAACCAGTATTTCTGGACGAATAATAAACAAAAAAGCCGTTTTTCCTCGCTAGCGCTAATTCTGACTGCGCAGGGCGAAAAAGTAAAACCAATGGCAACTTTGGCTACAACCAAATGGTCTGATTCTGTAACAGTGATGACGCCCGATATACCGGAATCAACGCAGTTATGTAGGCAACATGCCGAGAATAGACAAGAAATGACGGTTGCCAGGCGCAGCCGGTAAGGAAATAAACCATGAACCATGAAAATCTGGTTGAGATTCGCGGGCTCAATTTTCGGCGCGGCGAGCGGCCGATATTCAGCGATATATCGTTGAATGTACCCAAGCGTAAAATCACCGCGATCATGGGGCCGTCGGGAATAGGCAAGACCACGCTGTTGCGGCTGATTGGCGGGCAACTGCAACCGGATAGCGGAGAAATCTGGTTCGACGGAGAAAATATTCCAGCGCTTTCCCGTTCTGGACTGTACGCCGCCCGCAAAAAGATGAGCATGCTGTTCCAGTCGGGCGCGCTATTTACCGATCTCAATGTTTTTGACAATGTCGCCTGGCCGTTGCGCGAACATACCCAATTGCCGGACGTATTGCTGCGCAGTACGGTGATGATGAAGCTAGAGGCGGTTGGGTTGCGTGGCGCAGCGCAACTGATGCCTGCGGAGCTGTCGGGCGGGATGGCCCGCCGTGCCGCGTTGGCGCGAGCGATAGCGCTGGATCCTCAACTCATCATGTTCGACGAACCCTTTGTCGGCCAAGATCCCATTACGATGGGGGTGCTGGTAAAGCTGATCGACGAACTGAATCATGCATTGGGCGTTACTTGCATTGTGGTGTCTCATGATGTGCCGGAAGTGCTGAGCATCGCGGATTATGCCTATATCATCGCCGGGCAGCGCGTAGTGGCGGAAGGATCGCCGCAGGAATTGCAGCAAAATGATGATCCGCGTGTGCGTCAGTTTCTGGATGGGACGGCGGATGGTCCGGTGCCGTTCCGGCATCCGGCGGGTGATTATCTGAGCGGACTTTTGGGTACGGGGAGTTAACTGGTCATGCTATTGCAGGCATTGGCGTCGTTGGGACGCTCCGGCATCAGCACCTGCGCCTCTTTTGGCCGGGCCGGGCTGATGTTGTTTAATGCGCTAGTCGGCAAGCCGGAGCCAGCTAAACAGTGGCCGTTGCTGGCGCGGCAACTTTATAGCGTCGGCGTGCAGTCGCTGCTGATTATTATCGTTTCCGGCTGTTTTATCGGTATGGTGCTGGGGTTGCAGGGCTATATCGTGCTGACGACTTACAGCGCAGAGGCCAGTTTGGGCATGATGGTGGCGCTGTCGTTATTGCGCGAACTGGGGCCAGTTGTGACGGCGTTGTTGTTTGCTGGTCGCGCCGGTTCCGCTCTGACTGCGGAAATCGGCCTGATGAAGGCCACCGAGCAGCTTTCCAGTATGGAGATGATGGCGGTGGATCCGCTTCGTCGCGTAGTGGCTCCCCGCTTCTGGGCCGGCTTTATTAGTATGCCTTTGCTGACTCTCATTTTCGTTGCGGTCGGTATCTGGGGCGGCGCGCTGGTCGGCGTAGATTGGAAAGGTATCGACAGTGGGTTTTTCTGGTCGGCGATGCAAGGGGCTGTGGAGTGGCGGCACGATGTAATGAACTGTGTGCTAAAGAGCCTGTTTTTCGCGATAACCGTTACCTGGATCGCTCTGTTCAATGGTTATGACGCCATCCCGACGTCAGAAGGCATCAGTCGTGCGACGACTCGTACCGTGGTGCATTCTTCACTGGCGGTACTGGGATTGGATTTTGTGCTGACGGCACTGATGTTTGGGAAATGAGTCGATGCAAACAAAGAAACATGAAATTTGGGTTGGCGCCTTTATGCTGATTGCGCTGGCTGCCATTCTCTTTCTGGCGCTGAAAGTGGCGGATCTGAAATCACTGGGAAATCAGCAGACATACCGTTTGTATGCGACTTTCGATAACATCGGCGGCCTGAAAATACGCTCGCCGGTGAAAATCGGCGGCGTGGTCATTGGCCGAGTGGCGGAGATCGGCTTGGACAGTAAAACTTATCTGCCGCGCGTGGCGTTGGATATCGATCGGCAATATGACCACATTCCGGATACCAGTTCCCTGGCGATTCGCACGTCCGGGTTGTTGGGAGAGCAGTATCTGGCCTTGAACATCGGTTTTGAGGATGCGGATATGGGAACGTCGATCTTTAAAGACGGCGGTACCATTCAGGACACGAAATCGGCCATGGTTCTGGAAGACCTTATCGGCCAATTCCTATATAAGAGCGGGGGTAACAGTAATGAGAATGCCGCTCAGAACAGCGCAGAGCCATCGGTAAAGCCGGGCAATGATGCGAAATCTGACGCAGGCAACCAACCTGTTACTCAACACCCTTGAGAGGATACAGAATGTTTAGACGTTTATTGATGGCGGCGTTGTTGGTAGTTGCGCCTTTTGTTAACGCAGCGGATCAGACTAATCCGTACAGCCTGATGAAGGAAGCGGCGCAAAAAACCTTTGATCGCCTGAAAAATGAGCAGCCTCAGATTCGGCAGGAGCCTAATCGTCTACGTAGTATTGTCAAAGAAGAACTTCTGCCTTATGTGCAGATCAAGTATGCCGGCGCTTTGGTACTCGGCCAATATTATAAGAATGCGACGCCGGAGCAGCGCGATGCCTATTTCACCGCCTTCGAAGCCTATCTGGAACAGGCTTATGGTCAGGCGCTGGCGTCGTATCACGGGCAGACTTACGAGGTTGCCCCGGAACAACCGCTGGGTAATTCGGATATCGTGTCCATTCGCGTCACTATTATCGATAATGGTGGACGCCCGCCTATTCGTCTGGATTTTCAGTGGCGTAAAAACAGTAAGACCGGCTATTGGCAGGCATATGACATGATTGCCGAAGGCGTGAGCATGATTACCACCAAACAGAATGAGTGGGCTTCCATATTGCGCCAGAACGGCGTTGATGGATTGACCCGACAACTGTTGGTTAGCGCCCGTCAGCCGATTTCGTTGGAACAGAAACGAAATGGCTAACTCGCTGACCTGGAAACGGGAAAATGGCGTCCTCCAGCTGGAAGGAGACCTTGATCGCGATACGCTGTTACCTTTGTGGCAACAGCGGGAGGCGTTGTTAAACGGTGTGGGTGAACTGGATCTCAGCCGGTTGCGTCGGGTTGATTCTTCAGGGTTGGCATTGCTGCTGCATTTTCATCATCAACAGCAGCAGCAGGAGAAGGAATTGAACATTACCGGAGCCAGCGATCGACTCAGTACCCTTATCCAACTTTATAACTTGAGCGAAATCATCCCCATCCGCCAGGCTGGATGAGCGACGCTACGGCTATCTCATCGTCCCCTTTTTCGTCCCTGTACGAAGGGGGATTTCTTTTGTTTAAGATGGTGGCGGATTCATCTAAGATACCACCCTGTTTATCATCTCCCCTGACGTAGAATCGAGAGCGATGGAAAATAACGAAATTAAAGATGTGCTGATGCAGGCATTGGCGCTGGATGAAGTGCACGTTTCCGGCGACGGCAGCCATTTTCAGGTAATTGTTGTGGGTGATGTCTTCAAAGAAATGAGCCGTGTTAAGCAGCAACAGGCGGTTTATGGGCCGCTGATGGAATATATCGCGGATAACCGCATTCACGCATTGTCGATCAAAGCTTATACCCCGGAAGAGTGGCAGCGCGATCGTAAACTGAACGGTTTTTGAGTCGGCGCGGTATGTCGCGCTATTAAGTCTGAATATTGAGAAATCGTCACTATGGATAAATTTCGTGTGCAGGGGCCAACTCGGCTCACCGGTGAAGTTACTATTTCCGGCGCTAAAAACGCCGCCCTGCCTATCCTGTTTGCTGCTTTACTGGCTGAAGAGCCGGTAGAAATCCAGAATGTCCCGAAACTGCGCGACATCGATACTACGATGAAACTGTTAAGCCAGCTGGGCGCACATGTTGAGCGTAACGGCTCGGTGCATGTCGACGCGAGTGCGGTGAATATTTTCTGTGCGCCTTATGAACTGGTCAAAACGATGCGTGCTTCGATTTGGGCGTTGGGGCCGTTGGTAGCGCGTTTCGGTCAGGGACAGGTTTCTCTGCCGGGCGGATGTGCGATTGGTGCCAGACCGGTTGATTTACATATCAACGGTCTGGAACAGCTGGGCGCGCAGATCACGCTGGAAGAAGGGTATGTGAAGGCGACCGTGGATGGCCGTCTTAAAGGTGCGCACATCGTTATGGATAAGGTCAGTGTAGGTGCGACAGTGACCATCATGAGCGCTGCAGTGTTGGCGGTCGGCAGGACGATTATTGAAAATGCCGCACGCGAGCCGGAAATCGTGGATACGGCGAATTTCCTAAATACGTTGGGCGCGAAAATCAGTGGCGCCGGCAGCGATAAAATTGTGATCGACGGGGTAGAGCGATTGGGTGGCGGGGTATACCGCGTGCTGCCGGATCGTATTGAAACCGGCACCTTCCTGGTGGCGGCGGCGGTTTCCGGCGGGAAAGTGGTCTGTCGCAATACTCGTCCCGAGACGCTGGACGCTGTGCTCGCGAAACTGCGGGAAGCAGGCGCTGATATTGATGTCGGTGAAGATTGGATCAGTCTGGATATGCATGGTCAGCGTCCTAAAGCCGTGAATGTGCGCACGGCTCCGCATCCAGGATTCCCGACTGACATGCAGGCGCAGTTCAGTTTGCTGAATCTGGTGGCCGAAGGCACCGGAGTGATCACTGAAACCATCTTCGAAAACCGTTTCATGCATATTCCGGAACTGATTCGTATGGGCGCGCAAGCGGAGATCGAAAGTAATACTGTGATTTGCCATGGTGTTGAGCATCTGTCTGGCGCCCAAGTGATGGCAACCGATCTGCGGGCGTCCGCCAGTCTGGTTCTGGCTGGTTGTATTGCCGACGGCGTCACGCTGGTTGATCGTATCTACCATATCGATCGCGGTTATGACCGTATTGAAGACAAGTTGAGTGCTCTCGGCGCGAAGATTGAGCGCGTCAAAGAAAACGGCTGATGATGTGACAGGCCGGGCGACGAGTGCTCCCGGCCTGGCCTGATGAGGGGGCGGCGTTTTCTCGCACAGCCGTGGGTAATCACAGCCGCTATTCGTTGGTCGGAAATTCCTGAATCGTGACGTCCAGCGTGATTTCCTTGTTGTCCCGGTATACCACCACCGGAATGACTGAGCCTGGGCGGATTTCCGCAACCTGATCCATGGTTTCAATCACGGATCTGGCGGGTTTCTGGTTAACCTCCATCAGTAGATCGCCTTCCTTGATCCCTGCTTTTGCTGCCGGCCCTCCGGTTTCCACCTTGTTGACGATAATGCCTTGCAGTCGATCAAGACCAGAAACCTGATTACCCAATCGCTCCCTCTGCGCACCGCTGATACCGATGTATCCGCGAATGACGCGCCCATCCCGGATCAGTTTATTCATGATTTTGCTGGCTAAAGCGACAGGGATGGCAAAACCGATGCCTTCTGGTGTGCCGCCATCGTTGCTTTTATCGAAAGACAGCGTGTTGATGCCGACCAACTCCCCCAACGAATTGACCAGAGCACCGCCGGAGTTGCCGCGGTTGATGGAGGCGTCGGTCTGTAGAAAATTCTGCCGGCCAGAGGAACTGAGCCCCACTCGTCCGGTGGCACTGAGAATACCTTGTGTGACGGTCTGCCCCAGATTGTAGGGGTTGCCGATTGCCAGTACGACATCGCCGACATGCGGGGGGCGTTTGGTGTTAATGGGGATTTCCGGCAGATTGGTGCCTTCGATTTTCAGTACGGCAAGGTCGGTTAATGTATCGGAACCGACCAGCAGAGCTTCAAAAATGCGCCCATCCTGCAGCGTGACGACGATTTGCTCCGCATTACTGATGACATGTTTGTTGGTCAGTATGTACCCTTTGCTGTTCATGATAACGCCGGAGCCAAGGTTGCGGATGTTCAGCTCATTCTGAGAGCCCGGGCTGTTCGCTTGGTTATAAACGTTCACTACGGCAGGCGCTGCACGGCGTACACCCAAATAATAACTGACCGGCGCTTCACTCTGACTGTCGTTCTCCGCCTTGAACGTCCCTTGACCGGAGCGCAATGCCGGAACGGCCAGCAAAAGAACGCCAGCCACGATGATACCGATGAGCATCGAACGTAACAGTTTGTTTAGCATGGGCTCAGGAGGTCAGAAAGAAGAATAAAACGCAGAATATCAGAGAAGGCGGAACGCCGCATTGCGCGACGTTCCCTTTTTCATATATCAACGTAACAACAGATAGATACTTTCTTCACCGCGGACGATATTCAGCGCCAGCACGGAGGGTTTGCTGTCAAGGATTTTGCGCAATTGCGAGATGCTTTCAATACGCTCGCGATTGACACCCACGATAATATCGCCCTTCTGTAAGCCAACCTTGGCCGCCGCACTGTCCTTAGCGACATTCTCAATCAGTACGCCTTTGCTGCCGTCTTTCAACTGACCGTTGGTGAGTGACGCGCCTTGCAGCGCAGGCGAAAGATTGTCGGCGTTGGTGGTTGCATTGGCACTGTTGTCCAGCACGACGGAGACCTCTTGCTGTTTACCGTCACGCAATAGGCCGACACGAACCGTCTTGCCTGGCGCAGTAGTGCCGATTTTCGCTCGGAGTTCGGCAAAACTGTTAATCGGCTTGCCATCCAGCGAAATCAGCACATCCCCTGCCTTGATACCGGCCTTGGCGGCCGCGGATTTCGGAATGACCTCGCTGACAAATGCGCCGCGTTGTGCCTCAACCTTAAATGCTTTGGCGATTTCAGACGTCATCTCGCTGCCCTTGATGCCTAACAGACCGCGTTTGACTTCACCAAATTCTACCAACTGCTGGGCCAGGTTTTGCGCCATGTTGCTGGGGATAGCGAAACCGATACCGATGTTGCCGCCGCCCGGTGCGAGAATAGCGGTGTTGATGCCGATCAGCTCGCCTTTCAGGTTAACCAATGCTCCGCCGGAATTGCCCCGGTTGATGGAAGCATCAGTCTGAATAAAGTTTTCCAACCCTTCCAGATTCAGGCCGCTGCGGCCCAGAGCGGAAATAATTCCCGAGGTCGCGGTCTGGCCCAGACCGAATGGGTTGCCCACGGCAACAGCAAAGTCACCTACGCGCAACTGATCGGAGTCAGCCATTTTGATCTCAGTGAGGTTTTTAGCATCCACCAATTGCAAAAGGGCGATATCGGTCTGCTCATCACGGCCGATCAGTTTTGCGTCGTATTCCCGACCGTCATTCAACTGAACACGAATTTTATCCGCGTTGTTGATGACGTGGTTGTTGGTCAGCACATAGGCTTTTTCCGCGCTGATGATGACGCCGGAGCCCAGTCCTTCAAATGGACGGCTGCTCTGCTTTTCCGAGGGGGTATTTGGGCCGAAGAAAAATTTGAATTCTTCGGGGATGCGTTGGCGCTGAACTTGTGTGCCTTCTACATGGACGCTCACGACGGCCGGAAGGACTTTTTCCAGCATTGGCGCCAGACTGGGCAACGGTTGACCTGACACAACCGAAGGCAGCGCGGCATTAGCCGTAGGAAGCGAGGACAAGGATAGACCTATGCTGAGTGCCAGCGCGCTATACAACAACGATGCTTTTTTCATTGATTGTTAACTCTCTCTCACGACCTGCGTATGAATAAAACGATGATATATAAACTCAAACTTACGGTGAAGAGTCAGACCTAGGGCAATGTGTAAAGTTCACTGCTATTTCGTCAGCAGAATGTAACCGCCATCTGACCCGAACGGCGATACTCGATAAAAGAAATTGTCCGGAGTTTTTGTTTTTTCTATAAAAACGGGATGCAAATTTGCATCCCGTTGATGTCTGGCATCAAATTACTTGCTGGCAGGTCGCGAACCTTGCAACAGGCCGGATGCACCATCCGAGTAATCACGCGGCGGCATATTCACCGGCGCCTGATCATTGTCGGATTCGGCTTCAGTCAGCCGATAGCGGAAAGGGTTTTCGTGTACTGGCGTATCAGGCAACAGGTTATTGGAGCTCTTTGCCATATGTTGGTAGAGCTGGCGGTAATCGCGAGCCATGTTGTCGAGCAGTTCTGCACTGTGAGCAAAATGGGTCACTAACTCCTGACGATACTGTTCCAATTCCGTTTTGTTTTTCTCCAGTTCGCTTTGCAATACCTGTTGCTGACGCAGCTTACGATTACCGAAACGCATGGCGACAGCACCAATAATGACACCGATAACTAATCCAATCAGCGCGTACTCCCAGGCCATAATGACTCCTATTTGACTTCGTTGTTCCGTAGGGCTTTTCACTTAATAATAGCCACTATAACCGCTAACCTGACTGGAGTGGAGCCCCGAGGCATGATGTCGTATGGTATGGCGGAATGGCTTGTGGATGTGTGGTGGGGAATTGCCACGATTACCGGTCAAAGCGACGTCAACGAACGATAAATCATAACGAAATTTTTTCTCATGGATTTTGGCGCTATGCAAAGAATTACCCCTTTATCACTGTATCAACAGGCCCTCTCAGCCGAGGAGTATCAGCCGGATGAGGTGCAGCGGCAGACGATTATGCGACTCGATGAAATTCACCAGGCGTTGACGGAACAGGTATGGGTGAACGTTGAGCCTGCTGCCGGGATGTGGTCGCGTTGGCGCTCTCTATTGGGAGGAAAGCACGAGCCGCATCGGGAACCGGTAACGGGATTGTACATGTGGGGCGGTGTCGGGCGTGGAAAGACCTGGTTAATGGATATGTTTTTCCACAGTTTGCCCTCGGAGAGAAAATTACGGTTACATTTTCATCGCTTCATGCTACGGGTGCATGAAGAGTTGAATCAGTTGCAAGGGCAGGAAAATCCGCTGGAAAAAGTCGCCGATGGCTTTAAAGCGCAAACGGATGTTCTCTGCTTTGATGAGTTTTTTGTTTCTGATATCACCGATGCCATGCTTCTGGCCGAGTTATTGAAAGCGTTGTTTGAACGCGGCATCGCCCTGGTAGCGACATCAAATATTCCGCCGGACGAATTGTATCGCAATGGGTTACAACGCTCGCGTTTCCTGCCGGCAATCGAATTGATAAAGCAATATTGTGAGGTGCGGAATGTCGATGCTGGCATCGATTACCGGTTGCGCACGTTGACTCAGGCCCACCTTTACCTGACACCCTTGAATGATGAGACCGATGCGGTCATGAGGACGATGTTCGGCCGATTATCCGGCCATGAATATCATCACCCTGGACCGGTGTTGGAGATCAATCATCGCTCTATGCCTACGCTGAGCGCTGGCGACGGCGTGTTGTCGATCGATTTCCCGACGCTTTGCCTGGAGGCGCGTAGCCAGAATGACTATATTGCACTTTCTCGTCTGTATCACACGGTGTTGTTGCACCATGTCACCGTGATGGGCGTAAAGGAAGAAAACGCCGCCCGGCGTTTTCTGGCGTTGGTTGACGAATTTTATGAGCGTCGTGTGAAATTGGTGATTTCAGCGGAAAGTCCGATGTTTGAGATTTATCAGGGGCATCATCTGAAGTTTGAGTATCAGCGTTGTTTGTCGCGTCTGCAGGAAATGCAAAGCGAAGAGTATCTGCGCCAACCTCATCTGCCTTAATTTGATATGTTTGGGTACGGCCTTTTTTCCCCTGGCATCCATTTGTATGCTGCATAGCAGAAAAAGGGTCGACCTTTCCGATCGACTTCTCTATAATCTTGCGACCCCACGTTACAACAAAGTTTTTTTCCCGAAACTTTAATCGCGCTGGCAATAGCTATTCGAAGGGGTAGGTTTGCTGGACTAGATAGCCGTGTGAACCTCAAAACACTATATTTATGAAGCGTTTGGGCGTTCACCAACGTGTAACTTAAATTGGGTAAGCTTTTAATGAAAACTTTTACAGCTAAACCAGAGACCGTAAAACGCGACTGGTACGTTGTTGACGCGAGCGGTAAAACTCTTGGCCGTCTGGCTACTGAATTGGCTCGTCGTCTGCGCGGTAAGCACAAAGCGGAATACACTCCGCACGTTGATACCGGTGATTACATCATCGTTCTGAACGCAGACAAAGTTGCTGTAACCGGCAACAAGCGTTCTGACAAGATGTACTACCACCACACTGGTCATATCGGCGGTATCAAAGAAGCGACCTTTGAAGAGATGATTGCCCGCCGTCCTGAGCGTGTGATTGAAATCGCGGTTAAAGGCATGCTGCCGAAAGGCCCGCTGGGTCGTGCCATGTTCCGTAAACTGAAAGTTTACGCGGGTAACGAGCACAATCACGCGGCGCAGCAACCGCAGGTTCTGGACATTTAATCGGGATTATAGGCAATGGCTGAAAATCAATATTACGGCACTGGTCGCCGCAAAAGCTCCGCCGCTCGCGTATTCATCAAGCCGGGCAACGGTAACATCGTTATCAACCAGCGTAGTCTGGAACAGTACTTCGGTCGCGAAACTGCCCGTATGGTAGTTCGTCAACCGCTGGAACTGGTTGATATGATTGGTAAACTGGATCTTTTCATCACTGTTAAAGGTGGTGGTATCTCTGGTCAGGCCGGCGCGATCCGTCATGGTATCACCCGCGCTCTGATGGAGTACGATGAGTCTCTGCGTTCTGAACTGCGCAAAGCTGGCTTCGTTACTCGTGACGCTCGTCAGGTTGAACGTAAAAAAGTCGGTCTGCGCAAAGCACGTCGTCGTCCGCAGTACTCCAAACGTTGATTTGTTGCTGCCTGGCAGCCGAATCGACGAAAAAACCCGGTGTTTCCCACCGGGTTTTTTTTGTCAAAAATTCGATAGTGTTTAAAAAATATTATTAATTTACATATGGTTATTGATGGGGAAATGCTTATCTCCCCACAAAACAAACAGAATCTGGTACACTATCGCCCAGTTTTGTGCCTGTTTGCCAGCTAGTAATGTTTACAGAACGACGTGTGTCGTCAGGTTTCTTTCTCGTCAGTCAGAAACGCAAACACGGCAAGGCCTGCAGGATAGTATTCGGTCGGTAATTTGCCGTATTTTTTCGATAACTTGGAGGTTTTCATGGCTGTCGCTGCCAACAAACGTTCGGTAATGACGCTGTTTTCCGGTCCGTCCGACATTTTTAGCCATCAGGTTCGTATCGTGCTGGCTGAAAAAGGAGTGAGTGTCGAGATTGAGCAGGTAGACATGGATAATCTGCCGCAGGATCTTATTGACCTCAACCCTTACGGTTCTGTGCCTACGCTGGTTGATCGTGAACTGACTCTGTATGAATCACGCATCATCATGGAATATTTGGATGAGCGTTTCCCGCATCCACCGTTGATGCCGGTTTATCCGGTTGCCCGTGGCAACAGCCGCCTGATGATGCATCGCATCGAGCAGGACTGGTACTCGTTGCTGAAAACTATTCTGAACGGCAACGCCCAGGACGTCGAAGCCGCGCGCAAGCAACTGAGAGAAGAACTGCTGGCGATTGCTCCGGTGTTCAATGAAGCGCCTTATTTCATGAGTGAAGAATTCAGCCTAGTGGATTGCTATCTGGCACCGTTGTTGTGGCGTTTACCGCTGCTAGGCATTGAATTGAGCGGTTCTGGTGCGAAGGAACTAAAGGCGTATATGACCCGTGTATTCGAGCGTGACGCTTTCCTGGCTTCTCTGACCGAAGCCGAGCGCGAAATCCGCCTGCAGACCAGAGGCTAAGCAACATGACGTTGTCTCAGCTCTCGCCGCGTCGCCCGTATTTACTGCGCGCTTTTTATGATTGGCTGCTGGACAACCAGTTAACTCCCCATCTGGTTGTTGATGTGACGGTGCCTGGCGTTCAGGTTCCGATGGAATTTGCCCGCGACGGGCAGATTGTTCTGAATATAGCGCCTCGTGCCGTGGGGAATCTTGAACTAGCTGACGATAGCGTGCGTTTCAATGCGCGTTTCGGTGGTGTTCCGCGTCAGGTCTTTGTGCCCATGGCTGCCGTGATGGCGATTTATGCCCGTGAAAACGGTGCCGGCACTATGTTTGAGCCTGAACCGGCTTATGAAATCGTTGAAGAGTTCGGTGAACAGGATCAGATCGAGAACGAGCAGAAGCCAGCGTTAATGTCAGTAGTGGATAATGAGGAGTCGGTAAACTCCGGCGACGATCCTGAGAATGAACCGCCACAGCCGCCAAGGGGAGGAAGACCTTCTCTACGGGTGGTCAAATAGTTGTAAATAATAAAAAAAGGGCATATGGAATGCCCTTTTTTTATTGTCAGCATTCATCCCATCCTCCTCCCGAGAACTGAAGGACATTGGTCGAAAGTCGGAAAATCACGGTCATCTGCTGTTTATGTTGCGTTATCCAAAGGCGTAAATGATGAAAACCAGTAAAGGGCAGTGCCTATGTGGAGCGGTAACAATAACCGCACCTGAACAATACCTTCATGAGATCACTCTGTGTCATTGCGGTACATGTCGTACATGGGGAAGTGGGCCATTAATGGCCGTTGAATGTCCAGACGGTGTACTCCTTGAAGGCGTTGAGCATATTACCCGTTATCGCTCTTCCGATTGGGCGGAACGGGCATTTTGCCGTGTCTGCGGGACACATCTGTTTTATCGATTACTGGAGCCTGAAACCTACGAATTGTCGGCGGGGCTGTTTCCTGACGGTGAAAAGCGATTGGTTTCCCAGATCTATGTTGATAACAAGCCGAATTACTACGATTTCGCACAGCAGACGCCGATGCTGACTGAGCAGGACATCATTGATCAGTACCTGCCCCAGCAGGACGAGCTTCGCTAAAAAAACGGGTGAGGTTTCAGGAAAAAACCTCACCCTATCAAGGTGTTGCTGCCGGGAGCCCTGGCTCCCCTATTTACACTTCCAGATAGTTCAGGATGCCTTCGGCGGCTTTGCGTCCCTCGGCAATCGCCGTGACGACCAGATCGGAGCCGCGAACGGCGTCGCCGCCGGCGAAGATTTTTGGATTAGACGTCTGAAACGCATTGTCGCAGCCTTCCGGTGCGACGATCCGTCCCTGAGTATCCAAATCTACATTGTGTTCCGCCAGCCAGGCCATCTTGTGCGGGCGGAAACCAAAGGCCATGATGACGGCATCTGCTTCCAGCACATGCTCAGACCCTTCCACCGCTTCCGGACGACGGCGACCGTTGGCATCGGGCATTCCCAGTTCGGTGCGAACCATCCGAATACCACAGACTTTCCCTGAATCGTTAATTTCAATACTGAGCGGCTGCAGATTGAAGCGGAAATCGACCCCTTCTTCACGCGCGTTTTTCACTTCGCGTCTGGAGCCCGGCATGTTCTCTTCATCACGACGGTAGGCACAGGTGACGTGAGTCGCTCCGTGTCGGATGGAGGTACGCACACAGTCCATAGCGGTATCACCGCCGCCGAGCACCACGACCCGTTTACCCTGCATGGAAACATAGGGCTCCTGTTCGGATGTCTCGAAACCCATCAGGTGCTTGGTATTGGCGATCAGAAAAGGTAGCGCATCATAGACACCTTGCGCATCTTCATTGTCCAGGCCGCCGCGCATGGACTGATAAGTACCGACCCCAAGGAATACCGCGTCATATTCAGCCAGTAATGCGCTGAGCTGAATATCTTTACCTACTTCGGTGTTGAGGCAGAACTCAATACCCATATCGGTAAAAATCTCACGGCGTTTGATCATGACCTCTTTCTCCAGCTTGAAGGCCGGAATACCGAAGGTCAGCAGGCCGCCGATTTCGGGATGACGATCGTAAACTACGGCTTTCACGCCATTGCGGGTTAGCACATCGGCACAAGCCAGGCCGGCGGGGCCGGCACCAATAACAGCGACGCGCTTGCCGGAAGACTGGACGGAAGACACATCCGGACGCCATCCCATCTCGATAGCTTTATCGTTGATATAGCGCTCAATGTTGCCGATGGTTACGGCGCCGAACTCATCGCTCAATGTGCAGGAACCCTCGCACAAACGATCCTGAGGACAGACGCGGCCGCAGACTTCCGGCAAGCTGTTGGTTTGATGCGACAACTCCGCCGCTTCGATGATCCGGCCTTCGTTGGCCAGTTTCAACCAGTTCGGAATGTAGTTATGAACCGGACATTTCCATTCACAGTAAGGGTTGCCGCATGCCAGGCAGCGATCTGCCTGGGCCTTGGACTGACTTTCCGAGAACGGCTCGTAAATTTCAACAAACTCAATTTTACGGATCTTCAGCGGTTTCTTGGGCGGATCAACGCGCTGTAAGTCGATAAATTGATAAACATTCTGACTCATGATGACCTCTTACTGCGCCTGTACCCGCAGCTCCGCTGCGGAACGACTACGGTGACCCAACAATGCCTTCACATCGCTTGATTTCGGTTTGACCAGCGAGAACTTCGAAGCCCATGCCGGCCAGTTGGCCAGAATCTCTTCGGCACGCTGGGAGCCGGTATGCTGAACGTGCTCGGTAATCAGACCGCGCAAGTGTTCTTCGTGGATCGCCAGATTTTCGACCTCCAGGACTTCCACCAGCTCCGCGTTGACGCGCTTGCGGAATTCGCCATCTTCATCCAGCACATACGCGAAGCCGCCGGTCATCCCAGCACCGAAGTTGACGCCAGTGCGGCCAAGGATGCAGACGATGCCGCCGGTCATGTATTCGCACCCGTTATCACCGATGCCTTCCACCACGGTGATAGCGCCGGAGTTACGTACAGCGAAGCGTTCTCCCGCACGTCCTGCGGCGAACAGCTTGCCGCCGGTAGCGCCGTACAGGCAGGTATTGCCAATAATACTGGCTTCGTGGCTGCGGAACGCCGAACCCACCGGAGGACGGATGGAAATGACCCCGCCTGCCATGCCTTTGCCAACATAGTCGTTAGCATCGCCGGTCAGCGTCAGTTCTACGCCGCCAGCATTCCACACGCCGAAACTCTGGCCTGCGGTACCGGTGAAGTTGGCCTTGATCGGATCGCTCGCCAGCCCCTGATCGCCATGCTTGGCCGCAATGATGCCGGACAGCGTCGCGCCAACCGAGCGGTCGGTATTGCGGATATCGAAATACAGCGTCTTGCTCTGTTTTGCATCCACATGGGCCTGCGCTTTTTCTACCAGCGCTTTATTGAGCAGACCGTGGTCGAACGGCGGGTTGCTCTCGGTGCAGTACAACGCCTTGCCCGGCTGTGGGGCGACGGTATGCAGCAACGGTGAGAGATCCAGTTTGTTCTGTTTGGCGGTGATGCCATCCAGCTCAAGCAACAGATCAGTACGGCCGATCAGATCGACCAGGCGGTTGACGCCCAACTCCGCCATCAATTCGCGGGTCTCCCGCGCAATGAACGTGAAGTAATTGACCACGCGCTCCGGCAGACCGTGGTAGTGATCGCGCCGTAGTTTATCGTCCTGAGTCGCTACGCCGGTGGCGCAGTTGTTCAGATGGCAGATACGCAGATATTTACATCCGAGCGCCACCATTGGCCCGGTACCGAACCCAAAGCTTTCAGCACCCAGAATGGCGGCTTTGACGATGTCCTGCCCGGTTTTCAGCCCGCCGTCCACCTGTAGACGGATTTTATGGCGCAGACCGTTGGCAACCAGTGATTGCTGGGTTTCCACCAGACCAAGTTCCCACGGGCTGCCGGCATATTTCACCGAAGTCAGCGGGCTGGCGCCGGTACCGCCGTCGTAGCCGGCGATGGTGATCAAATCGGCGTAAGCTTTGGCGACGCCGGTGGCGATGGTGCCGACGCCCGGTTCGGAGACCAGCTTGACTGAAATCATCGCTTTCGGGTTGATCTGTTTCAGGTCGAAAATCAGCTGAGCCAGGTCTTCGATCGAGTAGATATCATGGTGCGGTGGTGGCGAAATCAGCGTCACGCCCGGCACGGAATAGCGCAGTCTGGCGATGTACGGCGTTACCTTGTCGCCTGGCAACTGGCCGCCTTCACCTGGTTTAGCGCCTTGCGCCACTTTGATCTGGATGACATCGGCGTTGATCAAATAAGCCGGAGTCACCCCGAAGCGACCGGAGGCGACCTGCTTGATACGGGAAACCTTGTTGGTGCCGTAACGCGCCGGATCCTCGCCGCCTTCGCCGGAGTTGGAGAAACCTCCCAAGCTGTTCATCGCTTCCGCCAACGACTCATGCGCTTCCGGGCTCAATGCGCCTATGGACATCGCCGCGGTGTCGAAGCGTTTGAACAGCTCGGTTGCCGGCTCTACCTCATCGATAGAAATGGCCGTGCCTTCCTGCGGTTGGATTGCCAGCAGATCACGCAGCGTCGCAACCGGACGTTCATTCACCAGTCGAGCGTATTTTTGGTAGTCGTTGTAGTCGCCGCTATGAACGGCGGTTTGCAGTGTTTTAACGACATCGGGATTGTAGGCGTGATATTCACCACCGTAGACGAACTTCAACAGGCCGCCCTGTTCGAGCTTCTGACGCTTCAGCCAGGCGCGTTTGGATAGATTGCGCAGATCTTGTTCGAAATCGCTGAAATTGGCGCCGCCGATGCGGCTCACCGCACCGTGGAAACAACGGGACGAGACGTCCTGATGCAGGCCGACGGCTTCAAACAGCTTAGAGCAGCGGTAAGAGGCGATGGTGGAAATGCCCATTTTGGACATGATCTTATACAGACCTTTGTTGATACCGTTGCGATAGTTCTGCATCACGGCACGGTAAGGTTTGTCGATAGTATTGCTGTCCACCAGACGAGCCAGCGTTTCGTAAGCCAGATAGGGGTAGACGGCGGTAGCGCCGAAACCGAGCAGCACCGCAAAGTGGTGCGGGTCGCGTGCGCTGCCGGTTTCCACGATGATGTTGGCGTCGCAGCGCAGACTCTTTTCCACCAGACGAGTCTGGATGGCGCCTACCGCCATCGGCGCCGGGACCGGGAGACGGTCCTGTGCGATACCGCGATCGGTTAATACCAGCAATACCGCACCGGCACGTACTTTGTATTCCGCTTCGTCACACAGTTTCTCGATGGTTTCCTGCAGTGATTGCTGCTGCGGGTCGAACGTCAGGTCAATTTTTTCCGCGCGATAATGCGCCGGATCCTGATTGATCAACTGGATGAAGTCGGAGTAGAGCAGGATGGGCGACTTGAAACTTAAACGATGCGCCTGGCCTTCTGCTTCGCAGAATACGTTCATTTCGCGGCCGATACAGGTAGCGAGCGACATGACGTGCGCTTCACGCAATGGGTCGATCGGTGGGTTCGTGACCTGTGCGAACTGTTGGCGGAAATAGTCGTAAATGATGCGCGGGCGGCTGGACAGCACGGCGAATGGCGTATCGTCGCCCATGGAGCCGACGGCTTCCTGGCCGTTTTCCCCCAGTACGCGGATTATCTGATCCAGCTCTTCATTCGAGTAGCCGAACTGCTTCTGGTATGTCTCCAGCAGTGCATCGTCGAATTCACGGTTGCCGACCTGATCATCCGGTAGTTCTTCAAAAGGCACCAGACGTTTAACGTTTCTCTCCATCCATTCTTTGTACGGATGGCGGCTCTTCAGGTCGTCGTCGGTTTCCGTGGAATGCAGGATGCGGCCGGTACGGGTGTCGATAACCATCAGCTCGCCCGGCCCGACGCGACCTTTTTCCACCACCTCGTCCGGCTGGTAATCCCAGATACCGACTTCAGAGGCGCAGGTGATCAGTTTGTCTTTGGTAATTACATAACGCGCTGGCCTCAGACCATTACGGTCAAGGTTACAGGCCGCGTAGCGACCGTCGGAGAGCACTAACCCTGCCGGGCCGTCCCATGGTTCCATATGCATGGAGTTGAAATCGAAGAAAGCACGCAGTTCCGGATCCATATTCGGGTTGTTCTGCCATGCCGGTGGAACTAACAAGCGCATGGCGCGCACGATATCCATCCCACCCGCCAGAAACAGTTCCAGCATATTATCCAGCGACATGGAATCGGAGCCGGTTTCGTCCACAAACGGCGCGGCATCCAACAGATCCGGGATGAGCGGCGTCTTGAATTTATACGCGCGGGCGCGAGCCCATTGACGGTTGCCGGTAATGGTGTTGATTTCGCCGTTGTGCGCTAGATAGCGGAACGGTTGCGCCAGACGCCAGCGTGGTACGGTATTGGTCGAGAAACGCTGGTGGAACAGACAAATAGCGGATTCCAAGCGCAAGTCTGCCAGATCAAGATAAAAACGCGGCAGGTCGGCCGGCATACACAGGCCTTTGTAAATGTTCACCAGGTTGGAAAAGCTGCACACATAAAAATCTTTGTCCTGGATGCGTTTTTCGATACGGCGACGCGCCATGAACAGGCGGCGCTCCATGTCTCGCGGACGCCAGCCAGCCGGAGCGTTGACAAAAATTTGCTCTATACGCGGCAAGGAAGAAAGTGCGATTTCACCCAGAACATCGGGGTTAGTGGGCACTTCGCGCCAGCCAAGCACCGACAGCGTTTCGTTTTGCAGCTCTTCTTCCACAATGCGGCGGGTAGCGCGGGCTTTTTCTTCATCCTGGCTGAGAAACAGCATGCCGACGGCGTAATTGTTGGCCAAACGCCAGCCTCGTTCTTCCGCCACCAGACGGAAAAAACGATCGGGTTTTTGAAGCAGCAGCCCGCAACCGTCACCGGTCTTGCCATCTGCAAGGATTGCACCGCGGTGCTGCATACGGGCGAGGGCGTGGATCGCCGTCCGTACAACCTTGTGGCTCGGTTCACCTTCTATATGGGCGATCAATCCGAAACCACAGTTGTCTCTTTCATGGGATGCATCGTACAACATATTTAAGTGAACCTCCCCAGGCTCTTATGACTCTCCCCACCACACAATCTGCAGGCACTGAAACCGCGAGCGGCACCTCACCGAACTGACTTTGCAGCGTCGGTGGGTATTGCCGCTCTCTTTTCCGGCCTCTCGTAAGGTCTCACAAGTGGTATGACTTGCTTGATGAGGGAGTCTTCTTCTTACTGCATAAATATGACGAGACGTTTGCTCGTCGGGAAAGCTTCCAGCGGATTTCCAACTTAACGAGAAACCCTGTGCAGGTCAAATACCCACACTAGAGTGGTGTTTTAGGGATAAATTTTGCTTATGTATATGAACTAAAAGGAATTTGTCATTAAAAATAAGGCGTTGGGCCAGCAAGGGGATTGGCTGAACTGTGAGCTGTATCACTATAGTAATATCCTGTTTTTACCGCCACATGCTGTATTACAGAAACTTGCTGGCATCTTATTCTGTCTGTGGGGTTTTTTTTACGTTATGACACTGTTTTTCATTTCCCTGTCATCTTTTAATGAAATATGCAGTGCGGATAAGAAAAATTAATCATGAATGACATGATTTTATTTTCAGTAAAAACGAATAAAAATGCACTCTTGTGGTTGTCGGGGGGATTGATCCGGGTCATCGCCGGAAAAAGGTGATAAAGGTAGGCTGTTGCTTCACTAAATGAAGAATCAGCATATGCAACTGCAAAAATTAATCAATATGTTTGGCGGCGATCTGCAGCACCGCTATGGAGAAAAGATCCACAAACTGACGCTACACGGCGGATTCAGCTGTCCGAACCGCGATGGAACGCTGGGGCGCGGCGGTTGTACGTTCTGTAATGTCGCCTCGTTTGCCGACGAGCAGATGCAGCAGCGCAGCATTGCGGAACAACTCGCCAGCCAGGCGGGAAAAATCAACCGAGCCAACCGTTATCTCGCTTATTTTCAGGCCTACACCAGCACTTATGCCGAGGTTCAGGTCCTGTCCTCCATGTACCAGCAGGCATTGCAGCAGGCGGACATGGTGGGGCTGTGCGTAGGCACCCGTCCCGATTGCGTGCCGGATGTCGTATTGGACTTGCTGGAGAGCTACCGGGAGCAAGGGTATGAAGTCTGGCTGGAACTGGGTCTGCAAAGCGCACATGACCGTACACTACATCGCATCAATCGTGGGCATGATTTCGCGTGTTACCAGCAAACGGCCCGGCGGGCCAGAGCGCGAGGGCTTAAAGTCTGCTGCCATCTGATCGTTGGATTGCCCGGCGAAGACAAACGAGCCTGTCTGACTACGCTGGATCGTGTAGTGGATACAGGTGTAGAAGGGATCAAGCTCCATCCGCTGCATGTGGTTGAAGGCAGTATCATGGCGAAAGCCTGGCGAGCCGGACGCCTCACTGCGCTGTCGCTGGATGAGTACGTCGGTATCGCTGGTGAGATGATCAGGCATACACCGCCATCCATCGTCTACCATCGTATTTCCGCCAGCGCGCGTCGTCCTACGCTATTGGCGCCAGTCTGGTGCGAGAACCGCTGGACGGGAATGGTTGCCATCAACGACTACCTTCTTTCGCATGGCGTGCAGGGTTCCGCGTTGGGACAACCGTTTCATGCTGTTGCCAATCTGCCTTCGTAGCTGCTCGCAAATCAACCGCTAAGTTACCGCTCTACCGATGGTTTTACGGTATGATTTGCGGATTCACAGAGGGGAACTATTCGTGATGAAGCAAATCCGGCTGTTGGCGCAATATTATGTTGATTTGATGGTGAAACTGGGGCTGGTGCGTTTTTCCCTGCTGCTGGCTTCCGCATTGGTGATGCTGGCTCTGGTGGTACAGCTGGCGGTGACTATGTTGTTTACCGGACAGGTGGAGCGAATCGATGTGGTGCGCTCCATTTTCTTCGGATTGTTGATTACGCCCTGGGCCGTCTATTTCCTTTCTGTGGTGGTTGAACAGCTGGAAGAGTCGCGCCAACGTCTGTCCCGACTGGTTGCCAAACTGGAGGAAATGCGCCAGCGCGATCAGGAGCTGAATGAGCAGTTGCAGGGCAACATTGGTCAACTGAATCAGGAGATTAGCGATCGCATCAAGGCGGAAGAAGCCCGTTTGTTGATGGTGAGCAAATTGCGCGAGGAGATGGCTCGTCGCGAGCAGGCGCAAATTGAACTTGAACAGCAGTCGGCTCTATTGCGGTCCTTCCTGGATGCTTCTCCGGATCTGGTCTATTACCGCAACGAAAACAAAGCCTTTTCCGGATGCAATCGGGCGATGGAGTTGTTGCTCGGTAAAAGCCAGAAACAGTTGATCGGGTTGACGCCGAAGGATGTTTACCCGCCGGAGGTGGCGGATAAGGTGATGGAAACCGACGAAAAAGTGTTTCGTCACAATGTCTCCCTGACCTATGAGCAGTGGCTGGAGTACCCGGATGGGCGTAAATCCTGTTTCGAGATTCGCAAGGTGCCTTTCTATGACCGAATGGGCAAACGCCATGGGTTGATGGGGTTTGGGCGCGATATTACCGAGCGTAAGCGTTATCAAGATGCGCTGGAGAACGCCAGCCGCGAGAAGACGACTTTTATTTCAACCATTAGCCATGAATTGCGCACGCCATTGAATGGCATTGTGGGTTTGAGCCGTATTCTGCTGGATACCCACCTAGATGCCGAGCAACAAAAATACCTGAAAACCATTCACGTTAGCGCCATCACACTGGGCAATATTTTCAATGATGTCATTGAGATGGATAAGCAGGAGCGCCGAAAAGTTCAACTAGACAATCAGCCGGTGGATTTTGTCGGTTTCACTGTCGATTTAGAAAATCTGGGAGGGCTGCTCGCGCAGCCCAAAGGGTTGCAGTTGGATGTGGAATTGCGCCAACCGTTGCCCAAGACCGTCATGACGGATGGAACCCGCCTGAGGCAAATTTTGTGGAATCTGATCAGCAACGCAGTGAAGTTCACTCAGCAGGGGCGTATTGCTATTCGGGTTTCCCGTGAGCAGGGTGAGCGCCTGCGTTTCGAGGTTGAGGATTCCGGAATGGGGATCCCGGCGGACGAGCTGGAAAAGATTTTTTCCATGTATTACCAGGTCAAGGATCAGCATGGCGGCAAACCGGCGACAGGAACCGGCATCGGTCTGGCGGTATCAAAACGTTTGGCGCAATCAATGGGGGGGGATATTCAAGTCACCAGCGAGTTGGGCAAGGGCTCCTGTTTTGTGCTGACGGTAGTGGCTCCCGCTGTGGATGACGAAACGCTTGATGGCGACGAGAGCGACGAACTGCCGCTGCCCGCGCTGCATGTCCTGCTGGTGGAAGATATTGAACTTAACGTGGTGGTTGCTCGTTCTGTGCTTGAAAAACTTGGCAGCAGCGTTGAAGTCGCCATGACGGGGCAGGAAGCATTGGCGATGTTTGATCCCTATGAGTTCGATCTGGTGTTGCTGGATATTCAGCTTCCCGACATGACCGGCCTTGATGTTGCCCGGCAGATTCGTGAACGCTATGCCGGGCAGCATTTGCCGCCGTTGGTGGCGCTGACCGCTAACGTGCTCAAGGATAAAAAAGCGTATCTGGATGCGGGTATGGACGATGTGCTGAGTAAACCGTTGGCGGTTCCTGCGCTGACGTCAGTCATCAAACAGTATTGGGACGTTCATGTTGATGAACTGCCTCAAGACGACAATCCGGATGACGAATCGCTGTCGAATCGAGTGCTGGATGTCTCCATGCTGGAGCAATATCTGGATCTGGTAGGGCCTGGCTTAATTCATCAAAGCTTGGCTATGTTTGAGCAGATGATGCCCGGCTATCTGGCGGTGCTGGATTCCAATATGACAGCCCGAGATCAGAAGGGCATCGCGGACGAAGGGCATAAGATCAAAGGGGCTGCCGGTTCCGTGGGGCTTAAGCATTTACAGCAGGTCGCACAGCAGATTCAGACCACGACATTACCCGCCTGGTGGGACAATGTGCAGGAGTGGATTGATGAACTGAAACACGACTGGCAACAGGACGTGCAGGTATTGAAAGATTGGGTAGCGAGAGCTGAAAAAAAATGACCCCGACCTAGGCCGGGGTGCGCGAATTATGCGCCAACACCAGGGAAACCGGTACACCTGCATGTGATCTCAGGTTAGTTGGTACGCAAGTGTTAAAAATCATTTCGTTGTTCTGGCAACACACACCATAGCAAATATGGCGTCGGTTGTTACAAGAATCATTAAAATGTGTGATGTAGATTAGTGTTTGTCAATCAAAAAATCAATTAGTTGATGTAATGAAATAGGGCATAAACGATGAAAAAAGTAGGTGTCGTACTCAGCGGATGTGGAGTTTATGATGGTTCAGAGATTCACGAAGTTGTCTTGACTCTGCTTGCAATTGATCGTGCTGGCGCCGAAGCAGTCTGCTTTGCGCCGGATAAAGAACAGCGACATGTCATTAATCATCTAACCGGGGCTACAACCGGTGAAAAACGTAATGTATTAGAGGAATCCGCACGTATTGCGCGGGGGAAAATCCAGCCGCTTTCAGTCGCCAGCGCCGACCAGCTTGATGCGCTTATTGTGCCTGGCGGCTTTGGAGCCGCAAAAAATTTGAGTGATTTTGCTTTCCGTGGAGCTGAGTGTCAGGTGGACGCTGAACTGAAAATGCTTACGAATAACATTCATAAGAAAAACAAACCAATTGGCTTCATTTGCATCGCTCCGGCTATGCTGCCAAAACTGCTGGATATCCCTGTTCACCTTACAATTGGTAATGATAGTGGCACGGCAGCGACTATTGAGCAAATGGGGGGGATTCATGTCTCCTGCCCTGTCGATGACGTGGTAGTCGATGTGGGGCATAAAGTAGTGACGACGCCTGCGTATATGTTGGCGCAATCGATCAGTGAAGCCGCAGTAGGCATTGAAAAGTTGGTCGCGCGAGTGTTGGAATTGACTGAATGAAATCGACGCCTGTTTTGCGTCGAATGATCGCAGTCCTGAAACGTCTGATTACCCGTATACTCCTTGCCGTCGGTGCATGCTGGCTGGCAGGGATTTTATTGTTTGCTTTTCTGCCGGTGCCGTTTTCGGCGGTGATGATCGATCGGCAAATCAGCGCCTGGGCCAGCGGTGATTTCTCCTATGTTGCTCGTTCAAATTGGGTGTCGATGGATGAAATAGCCGCTGTAATGCCGCTGGCGGTTATTGCTGCGGAGGATCAAAAATTTCCGCAGCATTGGGGGTTTGACTTCAATGCCATCCAGGCCGCGCTTAAGCATAACGAACGTCATGGCGGCAGTATTCGCGGCGCGTCGACGCTGTCTCAGCAAACGGTAAAAAACTTGTTGTTGTGGGATGGACGAAGCTGGGTGCGCAAAGGACTAGAAGCAGGGCTGACTGCGATTGTCGAACTGGTATGGACTAAACGTCGGATCCTGACGGTGTATCTCAATATTGCGGAGTTTGGGCCTGGTGTTTTTGGTGTCGAAGCGGCTTCCCGACATTTTTTTAATAAACCGGCCAGTCGTCTGACGTCCGGCGAAGCGGCGATGTTGGCGTCGGTTTTGCCTAACCCGATTCGCTATCGTGTTGATAAGCCATCTATCTATGTCGTCAGGCGTCAGCAGTGGATTCTTCGCCAGATGCATCAGGTAGGTGGAGAGGCTTTTTTGATTGAAAACCATCTGCGTTAGCCGATAACCGATGTTTGTGGGTGTCGGCCATTTGCGGTGGTTCCGCGTAAAGATAGGTGAGATACGTGAGGAGGAAACGTGCGGTATTGTTCATTTCTTCGGGTTGGTATCTGGTTATGTTTTTTTATGGCTGCGCTAGCGTACGCCAGCGATGGAAACGACAGAAATTCTTATGTGTTTTTACAGTCAGACCAATTGACAGTGGTAAAACAGCAACTACGACAGAAGCGTGCGTTGCCACAGACTCAACTTGCGTATCAACAGCTTCTGCGTACTGCGGATAAGTCGCTGAAAATCCCGGATGCCTCGGTTACTCAAAAACTTTCAATATCGCCTGGGCGGGATCGTCATGATTATTTAAGCTTGGCGATCTATTGGTGGCCTGATCCGAAGAAAAAGGAGGGTTTACCTTGGATAAGACGCGATGGTCATGTGAACCCGGCGACGAAAGACGAACATACCGATTTGATACGTCTGGATGGGTTTACCGAACGGTTACAGGTACTGGCGCTAGCGTGGTATTTCTCTGAGCGACAGGAGTACGCCGACAAAGCGATCTCGATGATCCGCACTTGGTTTATTCATCCTGAAACGCGAATGAACCCCAATCTTGACTATGCACAGGCGATTCCCGGCCTTACTCAAGGGCGTGGTGCCGGTGTACTTGACGGTCGGTATTTCTCGACCAGGGTTATGGATTCCTTGATTCTGCTGAGCACGTCCCCCGGCTGGAAACCTGACGATGAGCAGCAGGTAAGGACATGGATGTCGGATTACCTTAATTGGCTATTGACGAGCCGTAACGGCAAACAGGAAGCGATGGCGAAAAATAACCATGGCAGCTGGTATGCCGTTCAGGTAGCCGGTATCGCCTGGTATTTACATATGCCTGAAAAGGTAAAAGCCATGATCGCCCTACAACGACAAAAACTCGATCATCAGCTTGCAGCAGACGGCTCTCAGCCGGAGGAAATGCAGCGTACCCGCTCTTTCCACTACAGCTATTTCAATCTACAGGCTGCCAGTCTAATGGCGCATTTAGCCAGCAAAATGGGGGACAATCTGTGGTTATATCGTACTCCCAACGGTAGCAGCTTGTTGACTGCCCTGGATTTTATGGCCCCTTATCTGGATGAAGCGAAACCCTGGCCGCGGGAAACGTTGGATCGCAGCAGCAGCCGGTTGCTGCCTTTGTTACTGCAAGCAGAGCAAGCCACTGGCTCCAGACGTTATCGACAACAAATGCTCGATACGGGATATGGCGCGTTGTTGGCGGGGGATAAGGTATCTGGCACTCGCCAGAACGTCAGTACGGACACCCGCAGGGATATCTGGTTGTTAAACCCACTGACCTTGACAGGCGCGCCGTAGCGCTCTTTTTGTCCATGGTGACGGAGGTGGTCTGTTGCAGATGGATAAGGTGTCTGACGGGGGATGACAGGGGAGTGGTACTCCCCTGGGATTGCTGTGATAGCGCGGCGTTAGTCCAGATAGCTGAAGGCGGTGGTCACATGTTTGACACCACTGACTTTGCTGGCGATCTCAGCAGCGGACGTCGCTTCCTTACGGGTCAGCAGCCCTAGCAGGAAAACCTCGCCGTTTTCAGTAGTCACCTTGACGTTGGACGATTTGACCGTATCGCTGGCCAGCAGTTGCGAGCGAATTTTGGTGGTGATCCAGGTATCCATGGATGCAGTGCCTAACGAGATTGGCGTGCCTTTGCGTATCTCGTTGTACACCTCGTTAGCGCCTTCTACGCCCATGGCTATTTGTTTGGCGCGCGTTGCCAGCTCTGTTGAGGGTGCCTGACCGGTCAGCAACACTTTGCCCTGATAGGCCGTCACGGAAATTCTGGCTTCCTTGTGTAGCTGGGTATCCTTGACCAGAGCATTGGATACCCTCAACTCCAGTGTCCCGTCATCGACTTGGGTACCCACCGATCTCGGGTCGGTGGCTGATTTAGTTGCCACTGCACTACCGATAGCGACGGCCCCAATGCAACCTTGCAGCATCAGACAGGTGGACAGCACGGCAATGCAAGAAAATATCCTCATGGAGTGCTCCTTAATCGTTCTGGTGTGGGAAAAGCGTGTTATCAATCAGGTCGCACAGGCAATTGACGGTTAGCATGTGCATTTCCTGAATCCTGGCGCTTCGCTGTGAAGGAATCCGGATTTCTACATCCTGTTGCCCCAATAGACCCGCCAATTCACCGCCGTCATAACCCGTAAGTGCGACGATAGTCATGTCACGGGTCACTGCCGCCTCGACGGCTTTGACAATATCGCGGCTATTGCCGCGGGTTGATATGGCCAGCAGTATGTCGCCGGTATGACCTAACGCCCGAACCTGCTTGGCATAGACCTCTTCATGCAGGCGATCGTTGGCGATAGCTGTTAAGACCACGTTATCGGCGTTAAGTGCCACCGCCGGGAGGCTGGGGCGCTCGGTTTCAAAACGATTAATCATGCTTGCAGCAAAATGCTGTGCATTGGCGGCAGAGGTTCCGTTGCCACAGCACAGGATTTTGTTACCGTTCAGAAGCGACTGCACCATACTTGTGGCTGCGCGCGATATGGCATCAGGTAATGCTTCCGCTGCCGCGATCTGGGTTTGGATGCTCTCGGTAAAACAGACTTTAATTCTATCCAGCACGTTCAGTTGACCTATGTTTTATTTTTAAAATCAGATTGTTATTCCTGGAAGCCAAAGGCATTGGGAAACCATTCCACTTGTTTGCCCGTCATCGCCAGCACGTCAAAGCGGCAGTCGGCGTTTTCAAGGCTGCTTCCCTGACGCGCCAGCCAGACGGCGGCAGCGTGCAGAAGTCGTTGTCGTTTCTGCCGGGTCACGCTGGCAGCTGCTCCGCCGAAGCTGGCGTTGCGGCGATAACGCACCTCTGTAAAAACCCAGGTACTGCCATCCCGCATGATGAGATCTAGCTCGCCGCCGCGACACGAAACGTTGGCGGCCACGAAAATCAATCCGGCGCGCTCAAGATAACTGCGCGCCTGTTGTTCGTGCTGAGCTCCCATTTCCCTCTGGTTCAGGATGCTGGCACCAGTTGCCCCTGACGAAACTGCAGCCAGGTTAGTTTGCGATTGATGACGCAGTCTGGCGTCGCGCTCAGTGTGCCGGTAGCGCCAGACAATGTGCTACCCGGCTGCTGACGCAGTTGGGAAAAGTTATTCGCCAGCTTCCAGGCATCCATTCCCATGGCAAACAAGCGCACCAGCGAGTAATCGTTGCGGAACTGAGCGCTTGCCTGCTGCATCAGCGCAGGGTTTGCACCGGTAAGGAACGGAATATCGCTGAACTGCAACCCTTCCATTTCAAAGCGGAAATCCGGCCCCAGACCCGCCTGGAAACTGCGCGAACTGGCGTAAAGCGCTGGATGTTGCGCCTTGTTGCGCATATCGATCATGGGTTTTATCAGCGCGAGCTCATCTGGTGTAGCGATAATGTAAACCGCGTCTATATTGCCATCGGTTGATACGCTCTGCGGTGGTGGAGCCTGTGTAGGGATGGTCAGCCCTCCAACCGTGGTTGACGGCAACGAGGGCGATTGAGATGCCATGACTACCGGCTGGCCGTTTAGCGCAATGCCCGCTCCGCTGTTGATGGCCTGTTTCAGGTCATACATGCCGCCGGTACGTTGTTGCAGAACGATGCCGCCGCCATTTTGTTGCCAGGCTTTGGCGAAAGCGTTCACCACGCGATCCCCCAGATTACCGCGCGGCGCCAGAATTAAGGGGTGCTGCTTACCTTGCTTGCTGATGAACTGGGCGGCGTCCTGCGCTTCGTCTTCTGGGGAGAGCGCAAAATAGCAAATATTGGTATTTGGCTGGATATGCTCCGGTTGGTTAAGCGCAAGGATATTCAGGCTGGGATTCAGGCTGGGAAGTTGCTCCACCTCGTTTTTGAGCAATGGCCCGACGATGGTGGTGGCGCCGTCTTTTTGTGCCTGAGCGATGACATTGACCAGCGACTGATTGGACGTGTCGTAGACTTTGACCGGAATCGCATTGGCACCGGAGACTGATGCCGGTGGGGGCTTCAGCGGCGTTGCTGCGGGCATTGTCGTTGCGTTATTGGCGAGAGTGGGCGTCGTGGTTGATGGCGTAGCGGCAGGCGCACCGCTGGGTTGCGCTTCTGCTGTCGCCAATGATGGCGCCGCCGGCGCGCCGGCGGCGGCGAAACCGCTTCGGGCGGCGCTGAAACCTTGTTGTATAGCGTTGGCGAATACCTGTGCCTGGCCGTTCAGGGGCAGCAACAATGCAATGCTATTACTTCCGTCGGCCGCCGCTGGCGTCGACGGTATCGTTGCCGTCATAGATGTGGGCTGCATGACCTGCGTCGGCAGCTGTTTGGCGGCAGGGTGGCGAGGATAGCGTTTTTGCCAGTCTTCCACCGCGGCTTTTCGATCATCGGTAGCCTGGGATTTCGATTGCCAAACGTTGAGTAAATCAAGCCAGCCTTGCAGTACATTCTCATTTGCGTTGATGACCACGGCGTTGATGTCTTGCACGCTGAGTTTGTTTAACGCCGCCCAGGTCAAATCAATGTTGCGTTGATGTGCGTCGCCCTGCAGCAGCGGTTCCTGTGCGATATAGGCACGAATCAGCGTCAGTGATGGATGATCCTGATTGGCTTTGATCTGGACTTGATAATAGCGTTCCTGCTGTAGCGGTGAGAGGCGGCCGACATCCATTTGCGCCAGCGTAGTGTTCGCGACAGTCATGTCGTTTTGGGCTGCGGCCAGTTCCGCAGTAAGCAGACGCTGTTCCTGCAGTTGGCGATCATTCAATTGCTCCGACAAGGCATTCAACTGGGCGTTGGCCTGCGGCAGTCTGCCTTCCTGAATCAGGGCATGAACCGCAAGTAATTGCCAGTCAGTCTTGGTAGTATTGTCGCCGCTTTGCTGCAACTGTTGCAGATAGTAATCAGAGGAAGCTCCGGCTTTACCTTCCGCTTGCTGAGACGCGGATTCTTGCGGCGCTTTGCCCGGACAGCCCGCGAGAAACAACACCGCCAACATGATAGAGATGATGCGGGCTGTATGGGTACGGACAGAATTTTCAGGAAGCATGCTGTATCCAGTGATGTTTTAGATATGCTCAATATTAAATCGCCAACCCGGATGAAACAATGAATCACGACCAACAAGCAGAGATTTCTGCCTCTACGCTTTACATTGTCCCCACACCTATCGGTAATCTGGGCGATATCACCCAGCGGGCGTTGACGGTGTTGCAACAGGTTGATGTTATTGCGGCAGAAGATACCCGTCATACCGGTTTATTGTTACAACATTTCGCGATTAATGCGCGCCTGTTCGCACTCCATGATCACAATGAACAGCAAAAGGCAGAGCAGTTGCTGGCGCGTTTGCAGGAAGGGATGAGTATTGCGCTGGTATCGGATGCGGGAACGCCATTGATCAACGATCCGGGGTATCATTTGGTTCGCCGATGCCGAGAGGCTGGGGTTCGCGTGGTGCCGTTGCCTGGGCCTTGCGCGGCGATTGCCGCGCTCAGTGCTGCCGGCTTACCTTCCGATCGCTTCTGCTATGAAGGGTTCCTGCCGGCGAAAACCAAGGGGCGCAAGGATACGTTACGGATGTTGGCGGAGGAGCCGCGGACGTTGATTTTTTATGAGTCGACTCATCGTCTGCTTGAGAGTCTGCAGGATATGGCCGAGGTATTGGGCCCGGCGCGTTATGTGGTGTTGGCTCGGGAGTTGACCAAAACCTGGGAGTCTATTCATGGTGCGCCGGTTGCCGATTTGCTGGCGTGGGTACTGCAAGATGAGAATCGCCGTAAAGGCGAGATGGTATTGATTGTCGAAGGATTCCGTCCGGATGAGGAAAGTTTGCCTGCGGCGGCGTTGCATACTTTATCGCTGTTGCGGGCCGAGTTGCCGCTGAAAAAGGCGGCCCAGCTTGCCGCAGAGATCCATGGCGTGAAAAAAAATGCACTCTATCGTTATGGTCTGGAGCTGGAAAGCGACAGCGATAATCAGGGATGACAAGCCGGGTAATTTGCCCTATTATCCGCGCCGGAGTTAACCAGACAGTCGCCGCTTCATTGCCGTCCCTTTATGGGGAGACAGATGGGGGGGAGGAAAGTCCGGGCTCCATAGGGCAGGGTGCCAGGTAACGCCTGGGGGGCTAAAGCCTACGACCAGTGCAACAGAGAGCAAACCGCCGATGGCCCGCTTAAGTGGGATCAGGTAAGGGTGAAAGGGTGCGGTAAGAGCGCACCGCGCGGCTGGTAACAGTCCGTGGCACGGTAAACTCCACCCGGAGCAAGGCCAAATAGGGGTTCACATGGTACGGCCCGTACTGAACCCGGGTAGGCTGCTTGAGCCAGTTCGCGAGGTCTGGCCTAGATGAATGACTGTCCACGACAGAACCCGGCTTATCGGTTAACTCCCTCGCATGATCACCGGCTCGCTGCAATCACAGCGAGCCGGTTTTTTTATGGCATCTTCTACTTCTATTCGCCCTTTACTGGCCGGCGTGAACGTTGTTGAAAACAGGCCCGGCGCGTCACCTTGCGGTTTGCCGTAAGCGTTGCTGAAAGCCGTTGTCACGTTTTTATGTCTCTCTGCGGTATCTGGCCGCAAGCCGCATTATTATCAAATTTATTGATGGTCTTCATCATGCTAATCCGACTGTTTCCCACACAGGATGGGCGTAGAGTAACCCCATCAAATTTGCCCCCTTTTTGAATACAGAGGATATCGCTATGAGCACTTCCCGGATGCCAGCACTGTTTCTGGGCCATGGTAGCCCGATGAATGCGTTGGAAAATAATGAATATACCCAGGCGTGGGCGCTGTTGGGGGAAACGCTGCCGCGTCCGAAAGCGATTATCGCAGTATCTGCACATTGGTATACGCGCGGTACAGCGGTGACAGCGATGGATAATCCCCGCACCATTCATGACTTCGGCGGTTTTCCCCAGGCGTTGTTCGATACGCAGTATCCGGCGCCGGGTTCACCGGAGTTGGCGACGCGAATCCAGCAGGCGCTGGCGCCTGTCGCGGTTTATGCTGACGACAAAGAATGGGGGCTGGATCACGGTACCTGGGGGGTACTGATTAAGGCCTATCCCGATGCGGATATTCCGGTGGTGCAGCTCAGTATTGATGGCACTAAACCGCCGGCTTACCACTATGAGCTGGGCCGCAAATTGGCTGCGTTACGCGATGAGGGTTACATGATTGTCGCCAGCGGCAACGTGGTGCATAACTTGCGGATGATCAAGTGGAACGGCGATGGCTCCCCCTATGGCTGGGCAACTTCGTTCAACGATTTTGTGCGCAGCAATCTGACCTGGCTTGGCGATGCAGCGGAGCATCCGTTAGTGAACTTCATGCAGCATAACGATGCGGCGCTCTCTAACCCGACGCCAGATCATTTTCTGCCGCTGTTGTACGTGCTCGGTAGTTGGGATGGACAAGAGCCGGTAGCCACTCCGACGGATGGTATTGTCATGGGGTCGCTCAGTATGATGTCGGTGCAGGTCGGGTGAGACGATTTCCGATGGTGAGATAAAACGGGGGGCGTGCCGTGGGCCTGCCACCCGTTTTTTTGTGTATATTCCAGATATGTTTATGCCAGAATTATGTGCGGATAAAAGCGCGATAAATCCTTGGTAATCAATGCCTTATCCTCTCTCACGCCTATGCCGCAAGGCGTGTCCCCCACCAGCCAACTGCCGATCAACGTATAGCTGTCGTTGAATTTGGGCAATGGATGGAACTGTTGAATGATGGTGCCTTCTGCGCCGTAAGGGCCGTCGGCCGCCGCGACCTGTTGCCCCTGACGATAGATTTGTATATTGGCGCCCTCGCGGGAAAACAACGGCTTTATCACGTAATCCGTCATCGCCGGCGGGTTGTCTTCCGTGAAATAGGCCGGGAGCAGGTTGGGATGGTTGGGGAACATTTGCCATAGCATGGGCAGTAACGCTTTGTTGGACAAAATGCTTTTCCAACCAGGTTCCAGCCAGCGTACCCCGGCGTCGGCAAGTTTGGTGGAAAAGGTTTCCCTCAGCATAAATTCCCACGGATACAGTTTGAACAGGTTGCTGATGGTATTGTCCTGAAGGTCGGTAAACTGGCCGCGATTTCCCAGTCCAATCTCGTCGATGAACAGGAACTGGCTATTGACACCGGCTTCTTGCGCGCAGTCCTGCAGATATTGCACGGTACCGCGGTCTTCCTCGGTGTCCTGACAGCAGGTGAAGTGCATGTTGCCTATGCCGTGGTGGGTTCGCAACTGACCGAAACGTTCGATCAGTTGTTCCTGAATGCTGTTGAACTGGTCGGCATGCTCCGGCAAGCGTCCGGCATTGATTTGATCTTCCAACCAAACCCATTGAAAGAATGCGGCTTCGTACAGCGACGTAGGCGTATCAGCGTTGTTTTCCAGTAATTTGGCCGGGCTGTTTCCATCGTAAGCCAGATCCAGCCGCGAGTAGAGGGAAGGCTGGCGTGTAATCCATGAACTGCGTACAAAATCCCAGGTATGTTTGGGGATGCGGAATTTTGTCAGCCATTCTTCGCTATTAGCCACCTTATCAACGACCTGCAGACACATTTGTTGCACGTCGGCGGTGGCGTCTTCCAATTCATCAATTTGTGCCGGCGTAAATTGGTAATAAGCGTCTTCGCACCAATACGGTTCGCCGTACATGGTGTGGAACCGGAAACCGTATTCAGCCGCCTTTTGCCGCCAGTCTGGGCGCTCTGTTATGGCAATTCGTTTCATCTCGGTTCGGCCTTAACCGCCAAAGGAGCGACGAATCGGCGTTGAGCCAGAGCTGCTCCTGCCGCTTTCTGCGCCTGAGGCTGATGTCTTCTGATTGGTGCTGTTATAACCCGAGTTGGTATTGCCCGCGTCCTGCTTTTGCGCACCGTTGAGCTTGGACACCGTTTCGCCAAAGCCGCCGCGCGTGGTGGTAGTACCGGATGTCACGGTGGATGTGGGTTTAGGTGACAGCGTATCTCTGGGAACGTTGATGGTGCGTCCGGTGGTGGCGCCATAGTTTTTGCCGCTGGCATCGACGTAACCGCCCCCGTTGCGTTGGCTGAATAACGGCTGCTGCATGTAGCTTCCGCTATTGCCCATCATTCTCCCTAACATAAAACCGGTCATCAGCGGCATCCAGAAACTGCTTTGCTGCGGTGCCGCAGCGTTGCTGGCAGTTGATGACGGCGTACACTGTGCGTCGCCAAAGGCTGATGCGCACTCTTCTCGAGTAGCGTACTTGGGGGCGGTTCTTTCCGCTTCCTTCAGCGCATTGTTATAGGACACAGCGCACTGCTCCTTCATGGACGGATTGGCTTTTGAGCAATCATCGGCATTTTGATACAGCGATACCGTCTCGTCGGACTGCTCGCAACCGCTGAGAACAAAGGATACACCCACAGCTAACGCGATGGGGGCAATCGAATAGCTCCAGCGTTTACGGAAGCGGGTATGGTTGATGTTTTGTGTTCTTTTCATTGTTTTTCCAGAGAAAAGGGCATCTTGCCCATTATGGTTAAAGCAGAAATAAGAATAGGAAAATGCAGTGCGGATGAAAAGCTGTTAGCTCGTTTTTACAGCAATCGGTGGCGAAAAAAACGGGGAACTGTGTTCCCCGTCGTGGTTGTCATTAGCGTTTAGCCTTACTGGTTTTAGCCGCGCCTTGCGTAATTGGCGTAGGCACGCTGTCGTCGGTGATGGCTGGCGTGGTAGAGACTGCACTGCCCAGCATACCGTTGAGCGATTTCAGATCATCTTCATTCAGTGTACCCAACGCCTGTTTCAGGTTCAGCTGGTTGACCAGATAGTCATAGCGGGCGCCTGAGAGTTGTTGTTTGGCGTTATACAGGGTCGTTGTTGCGTCCAGAACATCCACGATAGTGCGGGTGCCGACCTGATAACCGGCTTCCATCGCATCCAGCGAGCTTTGTGCGGAAATCACTGCCTGCTTGTAGGCGTTGATGCTGCTAATGGATGCGGAGACGTTGTTGTGGGCGGAACGCAGTGTCTGAATCATGGAGCGATGGGCGCTTTCCAGGTTCTCGCTGGCGGCAACATAGTTATATTGTGCTTGTTTCACCTGAGAGCTTGTGCCGCCGCCGCTGTAAAGCGGCAGAGAGAAGCTCAGCCCAACCTGATTCTGGCCGACATCGCTATCGCTGAAACTACTGCCGACGGCTTTAGAACCTGAGTAGCGGGTATTGGTGATGCCTGAGGATGCCGTCAGGGAGAGCGTCGGCATATGGCCGGTTTCCGCGGAGCGAATCTGCTCGCGGGCCAAATCCTGGCTCAGGCGAGCGGACAACAGGCTGAGATTACGATTTTCACCTTCTTTCAGCAGGTTATTAACGACATCCGGTTTTTGCAGATTCAGTCGATCAATGTTCAGCCCCGCCAGTTGCGGATAGAAATTGCCCGTCACCTGACGCAGGTTTTCCATCGCGTTATCCAGATTGTTGCGTGCGGTGACTTCGCTCGCCAGTACGCTGTCATATTGCGCCCGGGCGTTCTGAACATCGGTGATGGCAACCAGGCCCACGTTAAAACGTTGGGTGGTTTGATCCAGTTCGCGGTAGATGGATTGTTTCTGCGCGTTGACGTAAGAAAGATTATCGATGGCGCGCAGTACGTTGAAATAGGCAGTGGCGGTATTGAGCATCAGCGTCTGCTGCGCCGTCTGATAAGTCACATCCTGAATACCTGCGGTTTTTTCCTGCAGGGTCAGCGCTTTCCACAATGACATGTTGAAAAGTGATTGAGTGAGTTGCAGTGACGCACTTTTGACATTGCTGTTGACATTATTGCGGTCACGGTAGCCGCTGTTATGCGTATAATCAGCGCCGAGACCCAGCTGCGGCAGCAGAGAAGAACGTGCTTCGTTGATTTTTTCAAATGCCGCGTCACGGGTGGCTGCGGAACTGCGCAAATCCGGGTTGGTGGTTTTAGCCTGCTGATAAACCTGTAACAAATCTTCTGCCTGGCTGGCGATGCTGAAACCGCTCAGACCCAGACCGATAAGAAGAGGGAGCAATTTTTTCATTTGCATTCCTTGTTGTGCAGCAAAGTGACTAGGTTAGCGCCTCTTAAGACGATTAGCCGTTGATTCTAACAGAATCTCTGAATGGGATTCGGTAGCTTAATGTGCCATCCTTCCCTGATTGCTATCCCAAAAGACTATTTTACTTAATGATTTGGGTTTGGGCACAATGCCCGGCAACCTGCCGGACGTCGTATACCAGCGTATGGCGCCAGGAATGGCGCAAAGGCGATGATGAGAACATTGCTCATGCATCGCCCCTATTTTGTTCTGGCCGGTCTTTCGTTTCCTGGGTTACTGTTCAGAGCCGGTCGCGCAGATGTTGGCGATTGCTTGTTTACTATCGCACAAAGTCGACCGCACAAAAAACCGTGAACGTCTGCATGGATTTTCGGTCATACAGGCGCTGTGCTGCGTGCCGGTCGTTGCGTTTTCGGACGCCCGTCATTGCCGTTTTTCGCGTCTGGTCGTAATCCTTTTTGTCTACAACGGGAGTTGAGTGATGGCTTCTTCAGATGCGCATCCGGGTACTTTTACCAAAGATGATGTAGAAATTATTGCACGTGAAACGCTCTATAAAGGTTTTTTTTCACTGGAGCGCTACCGTTTTCGCCACCGGCTGTTCGATGGCGGCATGAGTGGGGAAGTCAGTCGTGAAATTCTGGAGCGCGGACACGCCGTTGTGCTGTTGCCCTATGATCCGGTGCGGGACGAAGTAGTGTTGATTGAGCAGATTCGTATCGCAGCTTACGATACCAGCGCTACGCCCTGGCTGTTTGAAATGGTGGCCGGCATGATCGAACCCGGCGAAAGTCTGGAGGACGTGGCGCGTCGCGAAGCGCTGGAGGAAGCCGGGCTGGCAGTGAGGCGCTGTCGTCCGGCGGTGAGTTATCTGGCGAGTCCTGGCGGTACCAGCGAAAGGCTGGCGATTCTGGTGGGTGAAGTGGATGCCGGCGCCGCAAACGGCATTCATGGCCTGGCGGAGGAGAATGAAGATATCCGCGTGCATGTGGTCAGTCGTGAGCAGAGTTATCGGTGGGTCGAAGAGGGGATTATTGATAACGCTGCCTCTGTCATTGCCTTGCAATGGTTGGCATTGCACCATGAAGTATTGAAAAAAGCGTGGGTGGACGGATGATGAAGCGCTATACCCCCGATTTCCCGGCAATGATGCGGCTCAACGAGGTCAATTTCGCTCAGTTGCGTCGGTTGTTGCCCCGTAATGAAGAGGTAGGTGCGGCAGCGGCCTATCAGGTGAAAGACGCCTGTTATCGCTTAACGATCGTAGAGTCCACGCGGTATACCTCGCTGGTGGAAATCCAGCAGACGGCGCCGGCGGTGAGCTATTGGAGTCTGCCCACCATGATGGTGAGGCTGTATCATGATGCGATGGTTGCGGAAGTGTGTTCCAGTCAGCAGATCTTCCGATTTAAGGCACGTTATGATTATCCGAATAAAAAATTACACCAACGTGATGAAAAGCATCAAATTAATCAGTTTCTTGCAGATTGGCTGAGATACTGTTTGGCGTATGGTTCAATGTCGGTTCCCGTTTATTAGGCGGATTGCAGAAACCAAGGACACTATTTGGAAAGCCTGTTGACACTTCCTGTGGCGTGTGGGGCCAGGATCAGGATTTTACAGATAACAGACACCCACCTGTTTGCGGGCGAGCAGGGAACGCTGCTGGGCGTTGACACCTATCGCAGCTACTATGCCGTACTGGACGCCATCGCCGCCCAACGGCTTGATTTTGATTTGATTACTGCGACGGGCGACCTGGCGCAGGATCACACGCACGAGGCGTATCAGCATTTCGCCGGCGGGATTCGGCGCTTTCAGGTGCCTTGCGTCTGGCTGCCGGGCAATCACGATTTCCAACCCGCTATGGTCGACGCGCTGGAGAAGGCGGGCATCGCCCCGTCTAAGCACGTATTACTGGGCGACGACTGGCAGGTGATTCTGTTAGACAGCCAGGTATTCGGCGTTCCGCACGGTGAACTGAGCGACTATCAGTTGGAATGGCTGGAGCGTCGGTTGTCGGCGCAACCGGGGCGCCATACGCTGTTGATGCTTCATCATCACCCACAGCCTTCCGGTTGTTCTTGGCTGGATCAACACAGTCTGCGTAATGCCCATAGCCTTGATGCGCTGCTTAGCCGTTTCCCGCAGGTGAAAACCGTGCTGTGTGGTCATATTCATCAAGAGATGGACATTGACTGGAACGGCCGCCGGTTGTTGGCGACGCCGTCGACCTGTGTTCAGTTCAAGCCGCATTGCACTAATTTCACTATCGATAATGTCGCCCCCGGCTGGCGCTATCTGGATCTGTTGCCGGACGGCAGCGTGGAAACCCGGGTTTGCCGTCTTGACGGATGCGAGTTTCTGCCTGACATGGATTCGGACGGTTACTGATGCCCACCTTGCTCTATCTTCACGGTTTCAACAGTTCCCCTCTTTCGGCGAAGGCGACGGCGCTTCGGCAATGGCTGGCTGAGCATCATCCGGCTATCGACATGATTTGTCCCCAGTTGCCGCCGTATCCGGCGCAGGCCGCAGAACTGATGGAGAATCTGGTGATGGAACGCGCCGGCAGGCCGCTCGGCATTGTAGGATCATCGCTGGGAGGGTATTACGCCACCTGGCTTTCCCAGTGTTTTATGCTGCCAGCCGTGGTAGTGAACCCCGCAGTACGGCCGTTTGAACTGCTGCAGGATTTTTTGGGCGCACAGCAGAACCCCTACACCGGCGAACAATATGTGTTAGAGTCACGGCACATTTATGATCTCAAGGTCATGCAGGTTGAACCGCTAGAATCCCCGGATTTGCTGTGGTGCCTGCTCCAGACCGGTGATGAAGTGCTGGATTACCGACAAGCGGTGGCCTATTACACCGCCTGCCGCCAGACAGTGGAATCTGGCGGAAACCACGCTTTCATCGGATTTGAGCACTATTTCGCCCCAATCATCGATTTCCTCGGACTGGCGACTGACTGATCATCACAGCGTAAACCTCAATCTCGGTACCGGAACGGAAGCTCGGCATCGTCTGTCGTTTGCGCGTCGGTCATAACCTGTATATCAAACAACGACTGAATTCATTCAAACCATGACGCAATCAAGTTATAACGCTGATGCGATAGAAGTCCTCAGCGGGCTGGAGCCGGTTCGCCGCCGTCCAGGTATGTACACTGACACCACCCGTCCCAACCATCTGGGGCAGGAAGTGATCGACAACAGCGTCGACGAGGCGCTGGCGGGGCATGCCCGGCGTGTGGAGGTAATACTGCATCCTGATCAGTCACTGGAAGTGATCGACGACGGGCGCGGTATGCCGGTGGATATTCACCCGGAAGAAGGTGTCCCGGCCGTCGAGTTGATCCTCTGTCGACTGCACGCCGGGGGGAAATTCTCCAACAAAAACTATCAATTTTCCGGCGGTCTGCACGGTGTGGGGATCTCGGTAGTCAATGCATTGTCCCGCCGGGTCGAAGTCACGGTGCGCCGTGATGGTCAGGTTTACGACATCGCCTTCGAGCAAGGGGCGAAAGTGCAGGATTTGACGATAACCGGCACTTGCGGCCGCCGTAATACTGGCACCCGGGTTCGTTTCTGGCCGGAAGAATCCTTCTTCGATAGCCCACGTTTTTCCGTTTCCCGCCTGACTCACCTGCTGAAAGCCAAGGCGGTGTTGTGTCCGGGTGTGGAAATCCTGTTTGTCGATAAGGTAAACGAAACCGAGCAGCGTTGGTGCTACCAGGATGGGCTGAACGACTATCTGTGCGAAGCGGTGAATGGCCTGCCGACGCTGCCGGAGAAGCCGTTTACCGGCACGATCAGCGGGGATACCGAAGCGATCGAGTGGGCGCTGTTATGGCTGCCGGAAGGCGGCGAACTGCTGACGGAAAGTTACGTTAACCTGATTCCGACTCCGCAGGGCGGGACGCACGTCAACGGCTTGCGCCAGGGATTGCTGGATGCCATGCGCGAGTTCTGCGAATTCCGCAATATTTTGCCGCGCGGCGTCAAGCTCAGCGCCGAGGATATCTGGGAGCGCTGCGCCTATGTGCTGTCGTTGAAGATGCAGGATCCGCAGTTCGCCGGCCAGACTAAAGAGCGCCTCTCTTCCCGCCAATCCGCCGCGTTCGTATCGGGGGTGGTGAAGGATGCATTTAGCCTGTGGCTGAATCAGAACGTGCAAGCGGCAGAGCTACTGGCGGAACTGGCGATTTCCAGCGCCCAGCGCCGGATGCGCGCGGCAAAGAAAGTGGTGCGTAAGAAGCTGACTAGCGGCCCGGCGTTGCCCGGCAAGCTGGCTGACTGCACATCGCAGGATCTGGGCAAAACCGAATTGTTCCTGGTGGAAGGGGATTCGGCGGGCGGTTCCGCCAAGCAGGCCCGCGACCGGGAATATCAGGCGATCATGCCATTGAAGGGGAAAATTCTGAACACCTGGGAGGTCTCTTCCGACGAGGTACTGGCGTCGCAGGAAGTTCACGACATTTCGGTTGCCATCGGTATCGATCCTGACAGCGACGATTTGACCCAATTGCGTTACGGTAAAATTTGCATTCTGGCGGACGCCGATTCCGACGGGTTGCATATCGCAACACTCTTGTGCGCGCTATTTGTCCGTCACTTCCGTCCGCTGGTGCGGGACGGTCATGTTTATGTGGCAATGCCGCCGTTGTACCGCATTGATCTGGGCAAAGAGGTTTACTACGCGCTGGATGAAGAAGAGAAAGCCGGCATTCTGGAACAGCTCAAACGCAAAAAGGGCAAACCCAATGTCCAACGCTTCAAAGGGTTGGGGGAAATGAACCCGATGCAATTGCGCGAAACCACGCTGGATCCGAATACTCGTCGGCTGGTGCAGTTGACCATCAGCGAAGAGGATGTGGAGCAGACACTGGCGACGATGGATATGTTGCTGGCGAAAAAGCGTTCGGAAGACCGCCGCAACTGGCTGCAGGAGAAAGGCGACCGGGCTGAGCTTGACGTCTGACGCCCAGAGATAATGAAAATCACGCTGGAAGAGATGCAGGCATTCATTGCTGTAGTGGATTGCGGGTCTGTCACCGCCGCCGCCGGGCAGTTGGGACAGACGGCCTCCGGTATCAGCCGGGCGATTGGGCGCCTGGAAAGCAAGCTCGGCGTGACGTTGCTGCATCGCACCACTCGCCGGTTGTCGCTTTCCGAAGAGGGGCAAATTTTTCTGTTGCAAGCCCGCGATGTGACCCAGTCCGTGGAGGCGGCGGAAGAGCAGATGGCGCTGCGCCGCGAACAGCCTAGCGGACGCCTGCGCATCAATGCGGCGTCTTCCTTCATGCAGCACGTCATCGTGCCACTGATCCCTGAGTTTCGTCGCCGTTATCCGCAAATTATGCTGGAGCTCAATACGGATGATGTGTTCATCGATCTGCTGGAACAGCATACCGATGTGGCGATCCGTATCGGCGCGCTGCGTGATTCCTCCATCCATGCCCGACTATTGGGATATACCCGGTTGCGCGTGCTGGCCAGCCCGGATTATTTGCGCCGGTGCGGCACGCCGCTGCGGGTAGAGGATTTGGCCAACCATACGCTGATGGGGTTTACCCAATCGGAATCGCTCAACCTCTGGCCGCTGCGCAGTGAAATGGGGGATTATTACCCGATCCAGCCTGCTGTTGCGGCGTCTAACGGTGAGATGCTGCGGTTGCTGGCATTACACGGCGAAGGGATTGTGCGCCTGTCGGATTTTATGACCCGGGAAGATGTAGCGGCCGGCCTGCTGGTGCAAATTCTGCCGGAGGATACGCTGGATGTGCGGTTGCCGGTCAACGCGGTTTACTACCGCAACACCGCGTTGGCCGGGCGCATCGTCAGCTTTCTGGATTTTCTGAGCGAGAAAATCGCGCTGCATCCGCTATAGGCGCTCCACCGGAAGTTTAGGCGAAAAGTTTGTCCAGATGAGCGCGATAACGGATGAGGTCGTTTTCCACGTCCGGCGCTTTAATGACGTCATTGCAGATGAACGTCGGCAGTGCCGACAGGCCGATAAACTGGTTGGCCTTGTGGAATGGCAGGTATACGCCGTCGACCCCCACGCCGTGGAAGAACTGATCCGGCTCGGTGAAGGCTTCCAGTGGGGCATTCCAGGTCAGGGACAACAGATATTTTTTCCCTTGCAGCAACCCGCCGGAGCCATATTTTTTGCTGGCGTCCTCACGGGAACGCCCATCGCTGGCATACAACGAGCCATGCCCCGCCGTGAACACTTCATCGATGTATTTCTTCAGGATCCAGGGCGCGCCCATCCACCAACCGGGCATCTGATAGATAACGGCGTCGGCCCACAGGTAATGCTGTACTTCCTGGGCGATGTCGTAACCGGCGTCCACATGCGTTACGCGGACGTCGCGACTTTTGTCGCGCAGGAAAGAGGCCGCCGCGTCGGTGAGTGTCCGGTTGAGTTCACCTTTGGAATGGCCGAAAGACTTGCCGGCATTGATAATGAGGATGTTATGCATGATGAGTCGCCTCGGATGGTGTAAGTGGAAAAAGAGTGAAGGCCAGTCTATCCGGGCAATGCGCAGAGAAAAACGTGCGATAACTCACAACACTATTGACTGTGACGCAACAATCCACGCTAACACTGAAGTGGCAAACCCTATTGTGACGAGAGGGACAACTTGCGGTACTATCCGGGCTGCATCTGCCACTGCGCGTGTTGGTTGGTTTGGTCTGACATGGCAACGCCACGGTTTAAGGATTATTAATGAGCGATATGACTCATGACGGCGCGGAACGTCTCGCGCTACACACATTTACGGAAAACGCCTATCTCAACTATTCCATGTACGTCATCATGGATAGGGCGTTACCTTTCATCGGCGACGGCCTCAAGCCGGTTCAGCGTCGCATTGTTTATGCAATGTCGGAGCTGGGGCTGAGCGCCAGCGCCAAGTTCAAAAAATCCGCACGCACCGTCGGTGACGTGTTGGGTAAATACCATCCTCATGGCGACAGCGCCTGTTATGAAGCCATGGTGCTGATGGCTCAACCCTTTTCCTACCGTTATCCGCTGGTGGACGGCCAGGGCAACTGGGGGGCGCCGGACGATCCCAAGTCTTTCGCTGCCATGCGTTATACCGAGTCCCGTCTGTCGAAATACGCGGAAGTATTGCTGGGTGAACTGGGTCAAGGAACGGTGGATTATGTGCCGAACTTTGATGGCACCATGCAGGAGCCGAAGATGCTGCCTGCGCGTTTGCCGAACATTCTGCTCAACGGCACCACCGGTATTGCGGTGGGGATGGCCACCGATATTCCGCCGCATAACGTGCGTGAAGTGGCCGCCGCCGCCGTGGCGTTGATCGACAACCCAGACGCCACGCTCGACGCGCTGTTACAGCATGTTCAGGCGCCGGATTTCCCCACCGAAGCAGAGATCATCACATCGCGCGACGAACTGCGCAAAATGTATGAAACCGGGCGCGGTTCGGTGCGTATGCGCGCCGTGTGGAAGAAAGAGGACGGCAGCGTGGTCATCACTGCGTTGCCGCACCAGGTTTCCGGTGCGCGGGTGCTGGAGCAGATCGCCAGCCAGATGCGTGCCAAGAAGCTGCCGATGATCGACGATCTGCGGGACGAGTCCGACCACGAAAACCCGACCCGTCTGGTACTGGTGCCGCGTTCCAACCGTATCGATCTGGATATGGTGATGAACCATCTGTTCGCCACCACCGATCTGGAAAAAAGCTACCGCATCAATATGAACATGATCGGTCTGGACGGGCGCCCTGGCGTGAAGGGGTTGCAGGAGATCCTGACCGAATGGCTGGCGTTCCGGCGCGACACCGTGCGTCGCCGCCTCAGTTTCCGTCTGGATAAGGTGCTCAAACGCCTGCATGTGCTGGAAGGTTTGCTGGTCGCTTTTCTGAGCATCGACGAAGTCATCCACATCATCCGTTCCGAAGATGAACCCAAGCCAGTGCTGATGGCGCGATTCGGGCTGAGTGATACGCAGGCGGAAGCCATTCTGGAATTGAAACTGCGTCATTTGGCCAAATTGGAAGAGATGAAGATTCGCGGCGAGCAGGACGAACTGGCCAAAGAACGCGATCAGATCCAGGACATCCTGGCGTCAGAACGCAAGATGAGCAACCTGCTGAAGAAGGAAATTCAGGCGGATGCTAAAGCCTATGGCGACGATCGTCGCTCGCCGTTGCAGGAACGCGCCGAAGCGAAAGCCATGAGTGAGCATGACCTGTCTCCGTCGGAACCGGTGACTATCGTGCTGTCGGAAATGGGATGGGTGCGCAGCGCCAAGGGGCACGACATCGATCCGAGCGGCCTTAATTACAAAGCGGGTGACAACTATCGCGCGGCGGCTCGCGGCAAAAGCAACCAGCCGGTGGTATTTATCGATTCCACCGGGCGCAGCTATGCGTTGGATCCGCTGACGTTGCCTTCCGCCCGTGGTCAGGGTGAACCCTTGACCGGCAAGCTGACTTTGCCGCCGGGCGCGACGGTGGAACAGGTGTTGATGACGGCGGATGAGCAGCGCCTGCTGTTGGCGTCCGACGCCGGTTACGGTTTCATCTGTACGTTTAGCGATTTGGTGGCGCGCAACCGTGTCGGTAAAGCGGTACTGACCCTGCCGGATAACGCGAAAGTGCTGCCGCCGCTGGAGGTGTCTCACGATGACGATCTGTTGCTGACCATCACCGCTGCGGGCCGGATGTTGTTGTTCCCGGTGGCGGATTTGCCGCAATTGTCGAAAGGCAAAGGCAATAAAATTGTCGCTATTCCGGCGGCGCAAGCGGCCAGCGGCGAAGACCGCATCCTGTGGCTGCAGGTGATTTCGCCGCGCGCCACGGTGACGCTGCATTCTGGTAAACGCAAGTATGCCCTGCGTCCGGAAGAACTGCAGAAATTCACCGCCAGCCGCGGCTGCAAAGGAACAACGCTGCCGCGCGGCCTGCAGCGCGTTGACCGGGTCGACGTGGATAGCCCGGTAGTGGCGCAGGATGGCGGCAGCGAAGAGTAAATCTGTCGGCGAAAGCGTACATGCCTGGTTCAGGCGACACGCCCGATGGGGCGGTATATCAGCCCCGCCGGGAATGGAACTGGCGTAACGGCATGGCGCATTCCACCTTGCTGTTACGCCGGCAGGGAAGCGTAGGTTCTGGGTGTTTTTCCCCGCCGTTATCCTTTTCCTCGCTCCGGCACAGAGCGCGTTGGCGTGTGCTCTCGTTTCCGTCGTGATGTTTCCCCACCGTGGTGATGTCAGCCCTCCGCGCTGCTGCCGGGCGTGCGCTGGCGCAAGGTTCGCCGTGTGTTTTATGACGAAGTGGTTATACTAGCGGCGGCAATAGGCTAATGAGGTAGCTATGTTATTAATTCTGCGGTTTTTAGTGGTCATTCTCTTTTCCATAGCGGTTTGTGTGCTGGGTTTGGTCTACTGCTCGTTCACCCCGCGCGACCCACGCCATGTGTCCCGTTTCGGGCGTTTGTTTGCCAAGTTATCGGTGGTTTTCGGCCTGAAAGTGCATCTCCGTCAGCCTGAAGGTGAAACTTATCCGGGATGCTATATCTACATCGCCAATCACCAAAATAACTACGACATGATTACCGCAGCCAACGTGGTGTTGCCGGGTACCGTGACGGTAGGAAAGAAAAGCCTGGTATGGATCCCATTCTTCGGGCCGTTGTACTGGCTGACCGGCAACCTGTTGATCGACCGTGAAAACCGCGCCAAGGCGCACGGCACTATTGCGCAGGTGGTGAAGCATATTAAAGAGCGGCATATTTCCGTCTGGATGTTCCCGGAAGGGACTCGTAGCCGGGGGCGCGGTCTGATGCCGTTCAAAACCGGTGCATTCCATGCCGCCATCTCCGCCGGGGTGCCGATCGTCCCCATCTGTGTTTCCACGACCCACGGTAAGATCAAACTGAATCGCTGGAACAACGGACACGCCATTGTGGAGATGCTGCCGCCGATCGATACCAGCGCTTACGGCAAGGATCAGGTGCGGGAACTGGCCGTTTACTGCCACGAAGTGATGGCGGCCAAAATTGCCGAACTGGATGAGGAAGTTGCACGGCTGAATGCGGCGCAGCAAGGTTAATTGTCTGAGAAATATTTGGGTTAACACGTTGTTGGAGTCACTATGTCATTAAGCCGGCGTCAATTTCTGCAGGCAACCGGGGCGGCCGTATGTGCCGGAGCCGTTTCTCTGCCGGCTCGCGCCTCAGGGACGCAGAACCCGTTGCCGGTGCCTCCGCTGATGGAGCCGCGTCGCGGGCAACCCGTCTTTTTGACGCTACAACGGGCGAATTGGTCATTCACCGGTGATCGCAAAGCGTCGGTCTGGGGCTTCAATGGACGCTACCTGGGCCCGACCGTGCGGGTGAACAGCAATGACGACGTTAAAGTGATCTACAGCAACCGTCTGAGTGAGCCGGTGTCGATGACGGTTAGCGGCCTGCAAGTACCGGGCTCATTGATGGGCGGCGCCGGGCGTATGATTCAGCCGAACATGGACTGGTCGCCGGTGCTGCCGATACGTCAGGCTGCGGCAACCTGCTGGTATCACGCCAATACGCCGAACCGTATGGCGCAGCACGTGTATAACGGCGTGGCCGGCCTGTGGCTGGTGGAGGACGCCGTCAGCAAAGCCTTGCCGATCCCCAATCATTACGGTGTGGATGACTTTCCGGTGGTGATTCAGGATAAGCGGCTGGATAATTTCGGCACGCCGCAATACAGCCAGCCCGGCAGCGGCGGTTTTATGGGCGATACGCTGGTGGTGAACGGCGTGCAGAACCCCTATGTGGAAGTGTCTCGCGGCTGGGTGCGGCTGCGCTTGTTGAACGCCTCCAACGCTCGCCGTTACGTGATGTACATGAGCGACGGCCGGCCGATGTTTCTGATTGCCAGCGATCAGGGGTTCCTGCCGGTGCCGGTGGCACTCAATCAGATGTCGCTGGCGCCGGGCGAGCGTCGCGAAGTGCTGGTCGATATGTCGCAAGGCAGTGAAGTGACGCTGACCGCCGGAAAATCCGCCACCTTCATGGAGCGAATCCGCGGCCTGTTCGAACCGTCCAATATCCTGATTTCCTCGCAGATTCTGACGCTGCGTCCCACCGGTATGCTGCCGTTGGCCACCGATGCGCTGCCGATGCAGCTGCTGGCGGATACCATGCTGAATGCCGGTGTCAGCCGCACGCGCGAATTCCGTCTGGGGGATAGCCTGCCGGGCATCAACGGCGCGATGTGGGATGCCAACCGCGTCGATGTGCAGACGCAGGTCGGGCGTTGTGAGCGCTGGATCGTCCACGCGGATAAGCCCCAGCCGTTCCATATTCAGGGTGCGTCGTTTCTGGTGCGCGGCGTCAACGGCAGCCCAGCGGCGTCGGAGGATTCCGGTTGGAAGGATACGGTATGGGTGGAGAACGATGTGGAACTGCTGGTCTACTTCGGCCAGTTTTCGACGCCGCAGTTCCCGTTCCTGTATTACAGCCATACGCTGGAGATGGCGGATCGTGGCTCGGATGGCCAACTGGTGGTACAGCCGAATTAGGCTGTCGTTCCGGATAACATGACCGCCGACGGCGGTCGTTTCCCTCTCCTGATTTTCCTCTTCCTGGTTTTTGTCGCCCCGGCGGTGCCGGTAAACGGCACCGCCGTCCTGATGCGGGTTCAGGATGCGCTGTGGGTGACAGGAAAGCGCCGTTGTAGCTGTACCCAATCCGGTGCGCTGGCCGCCCCGGTGTTTTCGACCACAAAAGCCGCCACCCGATTGGCCAAATCTACCGCGCCATCCAACATCCAGCCTGCCGATAGCCCTGCCAGCAAGCCGCCGCAGTGGGCATCGCCCGCGCCGATGGTATCGGCCACTGTTGCGGGGTAGGCCGCCAGGTGACGCGGCGCGCCGTCCGGCGGGCAAATCCATGCACCATCCTGATCCAGATGGCAAATCAGGGTCAACCCCCATTGTTCGGCATAACGAGCGGCCTGCGCGGCGGGTTCGCCGGCGCCGCACAGGTAGCGGGTTTCGTCTCGATTGAGCGTGAGCAGCGTATCACTGCCCTGCAAGGCGGGGATAAAGTCGGCGGGGATATCTGCCAGACGGGGCCCAAGATCGATCAGCTTTTGCTGCGGATGCGCCAACAGCCAGCGACGCAGCGGAGCGCCAGCTTCGCCCACCAGTTCATAACCGCTGGCATAAATCAGCGCATTGGCGGGAGGAACCACGTTTGCCAGTAGCTCATCGCTCCAGATACCTTCACAGCCAGGAACGGAGATAAACGTGCGCTCGCCGTTTGGTTCCACCAGCGCCAGACACCAACCGTTATCCATATGACTGTGCCGCAGCAGTACCGTCATCTCCAGCGTCTGCATGGTTTCTTCCACCTGCTGGCCCCATACGCCGTTACCGACCGTCATACCGTTGATCACCGGAACTTCCAGACGGCGCAATACTCTGGCGACGTTGAACGCACAACCGCCGATCTGGCTACCGCGATTTTCCGCCTCCAGATCTTCGCCGCTATGGGGCAAGCGGGCCAACCCTAACACGATATCGCCGACCGCAGCACCGATGACGACGACGGGTCTTGTTGCGTGAAACGATCTCATGCGCGTTGCTCCTGCGGCGCCAGCCGCAAAAACAGGCCATAGGCGATCAGACTGATGCCGAAAGCGATAAAGATGCCGAGGCTAGAGCTTTCAAAAATGCCCTTGGCAAGCGGCCCGTCGATAAAGCCGGTTTTAGTGACCATGAGTCCGCTGATCGCGCCGAGCAACCAGCAACACAGCGGGATCCAGCGGGTGTGGCGGTTTTTGCCGTTGAGTCCGAACAACAGCTCGGCAGGATAGCCGTGATGCCGACGCAGCCAGAGATAGTCGAGAATAAACATGGCCGCCCAAGCGGAGAGGAACACACCGCAGAACATCAGGAAGGAGATGAATGGCGTCAGGAAATCGCCGGAAATGTACAGAACATACACCGAAACGCTGAGCATCAGCACGGCGTCAATACTGACCGCAACCGACTGACGCACCCGGATGCCGATGGTCAGCAGATTCAGGCTGGCGGAATACAGGCTCAGCACGGCGATGGTGACGATACCCGCCGTCGCCGTCAGCAAATAGGGAACCGCCATCCAGGTGGGTAGTACGGTGCCGATCAGTGCGATGGGGTTGGCGGATCCCGCCAGATCCTGCAGGCGCGATGAGAGCAGGATCCCCGCCAGCATCAGCAGTACCAGCGGCAGGCAGGCGCCGATGAAGACCGCAGAAAAAATATGCGAGCGCGGCGTGGTGGGGCGTTGGTAGCGGCTGTAGTCGGCGCCGGCGATGGTCCAACCGATGCCGGTACCTGCCGCGATAACGGACACGGCGGGCAGAAAACCGGTCAGCCAATTGCCGGAAGGCAGATTTAGTACCTGGCTCCAGGGGGTGTTGAACAGAATATGGATGACCACGATCAGCGTCATGGTGCCGAAAATCTTGCTGAACCAGCTTTGCATCAGAAACAGAATGTTTTGGCCCAGCAGGCTGACCACGATAGTGAGCCCGGCAAACAGCAGCAGACTGACGGTAGTGAGTGAGGTACCACTATGAAAACCAAGCGCTTCGAACATCGCAGCCAGCGTCATGGTGCCGGTGATCACATTGACCGCTTCCCAGCCGATCAGGGTGAACCACCCGAAGGCGGTGGGCACGATATTGCCGCGTAGCCCGAAGATGGCGCGGGACAACGTGAGCGTAGACGTGCGGCCTAGTTGTCCGGCAAACGAGGTGTAACCAACCAGCGCGAAACTGGCGACGCCCACCAGCGCGGCCAGCACGGCTTGGATCAACGACAGCCCGAATGACACGATGATGGCACCGTAGACGATGCCGAGAATACCGATGTTGGCGGCGCACCAGATCCAAAACAACTGCAACGGCGTGCCGGTACGTTCTTCATCCGGCACCAGGTCAATGCCGGTTTCTTCCACCTTTATCCAGGGCTTGCTTTGCGGTTCGCTGTGCTGCATTTCACCCATGTTGGCGTACTCCTTTTCAGCCTGAGTTCAGAGAGTGATGCGGCAAGGGGGGTAAAGTCAGTCGCGTTGACCTGATTAATGGTAGAGATCCATGCCGCAGGAAAAGCCTTGATGCCGTGCAGCGCACCGCAAATTGCGGTGGCCATGGCGCCAATCGTGTCCGTATCGCCGCCAAGATTGGCGGATAATACGGCGCAACGCTGCGGATGGGTGTCGGCCAGCTCCACCAGGGCCAGCGCCATCGGCACTGACTCCAGTGTGTCCATACCTGCGCCCAACGTATCGTAAAGTTCCGACAGCGCGCGGGAATCAGGCAAGTTGCGAAGGTTCTCGGTAAAATTGAGGGCCTGCGTAATTCGACGGCCCAATTGTGGGCAAAAGGTGGTAATGCATTGCCGTTGCACGTTTTCAGTCAAGCCGGGAAGCTCGACTTTGAGCGCCTGCCAGCTTACGCCGTCAATGGCTCGGCTGATGGCCCAGGCAATAGCGAATGCGCCGGCGACGGCAATATCAGACTGATGCGTAGGGCTGCAAGCCAGGCGGACGGCCTGAATGAACGCTTCGTTATCCGACGTATCTGCCACGCACCCCAACGGTGCGATGCGCATGGCGGCACCGTTGGTGACGCCGTTAGCCTGAATATCATGGACAGGCGTACCGACGCGGATGGCGTTTAGCGCGGCCTTGGAGCTGGGGCCGAGGACATTGCGTTCAAAAGCGTTGATGCGTTCGGCCCATGCCAGAATATGCCTGGCGATACGTTCCGGTTCGACCGCGCCGCCGGCTTCCACGATAGCTTTCAGGAGCGCGATGGCTTGTTGTGTGTCATCGGTGTATTCGCCGGCTTTCAGTCCCTGTGCTGCGACATTTTCATCAGGGCCGGGTAGGAAGGTGTCGATCCAGCCGAAATGGCGGCGTACCTGTTCTTGCGGCCACAGTTCTGACGGCATCCCCATCGCGTCACCTACTGCCTGGCCGTAAAGACAGCCGAGAATGGCGTCGTGAGGATTTTTCGTTACGGTCATTAACGACCCCTGGTGTTGGCTCGGTGTAACCTGATAACTGGTGGTCAATGTACGTAAGATGAACGATAATGGCAAGGCCAATTTAATGCCATTAAAAGGCCAATTAAAGATCTGTGACGCTGATAAATGTGGCATCGCATCGTTTGTGGACGTCACAGCCGATAAAAATCAGAAGAACGCTATGCAAAAACTTTTCTCTGACCTGCGGGCGCTGCTGGAACAACCCTCGTCCGCCCCGCGCTACATGCAGCTGGCCCATATGCTGGAACACTGTCTTCACCAACGCAGCGATCTGGCGGGGCAGTTCCTGCCGCCCGAACGGCAGCTGGTTCAATTGCTGGGGCTGTCGCGAGTGACGGTTTCCCGATCGCTGGCGATGCTGGAAGAAAAAGGATTGATTATCCGCCAGCAGGGCGTCGGAACCCGCATTGCGCCGTTGCTGGATTATTCGCTGGACGAGGATGAATCCGGTTTTACCGCGTTAGTGCAGCAACAGGGCGGTTCGGCCGGTAATATCTGGCTGGCGCGCCAGACGGATATCGCTGCGCCGAAAGGCTTGACGCTACTGCTGCCGACGTTGTCCAGCCTGCGTATGACCAAACTGCATCGTGTGCGTTTGCTGAATGACGAGCCCGCATCACTGGAGAGTACCTGGATCCCGCTGCATCTGTTGCCGAACCCTGACGACGTGGAGACCTCGCTGTATCAGTATTGGGCGGCGCACGGTATTTTTCCGGGACGGAAGCAATTCTGGCTCAAGGCGTTGGGCGCACCGGATGATGTTGCGTCCTATCTGAAGATTCCCACTGGCGCGCCGGTGACGTTTCACCGGCAACTGACCTACGGCGATAAAGGGGAATTGCTGGAATACTGCGAAATTTTTTGTCGCAGCGACATTTACGAATTCCACGTTTCCTGTTAGCCGGAAGCGACACGGCGCCCCCGGCTATGTGATTGCGGATTTAGACTTTTTTATGCGTGTCCGAACGGGGGAGGTCGGGATCCTGGCCCAGCCGTTTACCACTATCCAGTGTGGCGATGGCGTCGATATCCTCCTGTTCCAATTTGAAGTCAAACACATCGATGTTTTCCCGGATACGGGACGGCGTTACCGATTTAGGTATAACGATCAAACCTCGATCCAGATGCCAGCGGATGACAATCTGGGCCGGCGATTTGGCATATTTTCGCGCCAGCTGCTGGATGACCGGGTGGTCGAACACGCCGTCGCCGCCTTGCGCCAGCGGGCTCCAGGACTCGGTGCGGATATGGCGGGCGGCATTCCATTGGGCCACATCGTGCTGCTGAAACAGCGGGTGCAGTTCGATTTGATTAACAACCGGCAATACACCGGTTTCATCCAGCAGGCGCTGCAGATGATGAGGTTTGAAATTGCAGACGCCGACGCTTTTGGCGAGCCCTTGTTCCTTCAGCCGTAGCAACCCTTGCCAGGCTTCCACATAGTGATCTAGCTCCGGCAACGGCCAGTGGATCAGGTAGAGGTCGATATACTCCAGTTGCAGACGGTTTAGGCTGTCCTGCAATGCCTGTTCCGGGGCCAAGTGGTCGGCATTCCAGAGCTTGGTGGTGACGAAGATTTCACTGCGAGGGACTGACGTGGCCTGCAGCGCTTGACCGACGCCAACCTCGTTACGGTAGATAGCGGCGGTGTCTATGGCACGGTAGCCCGCTGCCAGCGCTTCGGCGACCGCATTAGCGGCTTGTTCATTGCTGGCGCGCCAGACGCCAAGCCCGAGCTGCGGCATCACATTGCCGTCGGACAGGGTAATCATTGGGGGGACAGACATGTGGCTCTCCTGTTGTTTTTTCCGTCTGAATGCCGGTGCGAGCCGGGCGACGATAAAGACAAAGACGCCGCCTGACGGCAGCGTCCCGGACGACTGACAAACCTTCTGATGTTAACCCGTTTCCCCGGCGGTAAAGCCACTGCCTAAACCCGTTTTTGCAGGAGCGTACGGAAGAAACGGTTCCCGAAACGGCGCAGTGGGACGCGCCGATGGTATCGCTACATTCCGTCAGAGAGCCGCTTCATAGACGCGCTGACTGTGTTCCAGCGTGATGTCGTGGTGCTCGCCGAGCGCGGTCAGGTGCTTCTCGTTGAGCTTGCTCACCAGTGTCGGAATCGAGCTGCCATCCAGTTTATAGTCGGAGAAGCGGGTCGGAACACCAAGACTTTCAAAGAAATGGCGGGTGGCGGCGATCGCGCCGTCGATGCGCTCATCATCACTGCCTGAAGTCAGATTCCAGACGCGCTCAGCGTACTGCAACAGCTTTTCCCTTTTTTGAACGCGACGCGCATTCAGCATGGCCGGCAGCACGATGGCCAACGTCTGGGCGTGATCCAGGCCGTGCAGCGCGGTGATTTCGTGCCCCAGCATATGGGTCGACCAGTCTTGCGGCACGCCAGCGCCGATCAGGCCGTTCAGCGCTTGGGTTGCGCTCCACATCACGTTGGCGCGTACATCGTAGTTAGTCGGCTCTTTCAGTGCGCGTGGGCCTTCTTCAATCAATGTCAGCAGCAGCCCTTCCGCAAAACGATCCTGCACTTTGCCGTTGACCGGGTAGGTCAGGTACTGCTCGACGGTATGTACAAAGGCGTCGACAACGCCGTTGGCGATTTGGCGTGGTGGCAGTGAATAGGTGACTTCCGGGTCGAGAACCGCGAATTTCGGGCAAACCAGCGGATTCATGAATGCCTGCTTGTCACCGCTGGTCTTACGGGTGATAACCGCACCGGAATTGGATTCGGAACCGGTAGCCGGCAGGGTCAGCACCACGCCGATGGGCAGTGTGCTGGTGACTTCCGCGCCCCGGGTCAGCAGGATATGCCAGGGATCCGCCTCTACGGTGTAGTTGGCGGCGGCAGCGATGAACTTGGTGCCGTCCGCCACGGAGCCGCCGCCGACAGCCAGCAGAAAATCGATTTTTTCACGACGCACGATGTCGACCGCTTTCATCAGCGTTTCATAGGTCGGGTTGGGTTCAATACCGGAGAATTCCAGCACATAGCGGCCTTTGAGCGCGCTCATCACCTGATCGAACACGCCGTTGTGCTTGATGCTGCCGCCGCCGTAGGTCATCAGAATACGGGCGTCAGCCGGAATTTCCGCCGCCAGTCCAGCGATTTGTCCTTTGCCGAACAGAATTTTAGTCGGGGTGTGAAGGGTAAAGTTTTGCATGATTATTGATCCAGTTTGAAGCCTTGCTGCAAGAGCGCAGGGCGTACTTGAGGGAAGTAGATATGTTGGTAATAGCTGGCGGTATTGCTGCCCCAGGGCTCGCCATCACGGCGTCCGGTCTGTTCCCAGTGAGCCACCAGCGTCTGGTTGTATTGTTCGATGGCGGTCTTCAGGTGTTCCTGATGGTAAACCTCGTCGTGACGAAAGGTGTTTAGCGGCAGACGCGGTTTCTGGTATGCGGGCTTATCCACGTAGCCAAGCGCCAGCCCCGCCACCGGGAAAGTGAGCGACGGCAGTTGCAGCAGATCGATAATGGCCTGCGGTTGACGGCGAATGCCGCCGATGGGGACGATGCCAAGACCAAACGAATGTGCCGCTGCAATTAGCGTTCCCAGGGCAATCCCGACATCCGTGGCGCCAGAAACAATGCTCTCCACACTTTCGTGGGCGTGTTGAGTATTGCCGCTCATGTCGATGCCAGTGGCGGTTTTGTGCATGTCCAGCACCAATGCCAGGAAAACCGGCGCCTGCGCTATCCAGGGCTGCCCGCCTGCGAGTTCGGCGATGCGGGCGCGCCGCGCCGGATCACGAATGACAATCACTGAGACTTGCTGAGAGTTGACGGAGGTCGGCGCCAGGTGTGCGGCTTCAATGATAGCGGACAGCACGTCTTCCGGAATGGGTTTGTCCTGATAGCTGCGTTCGCTACGGTGTTGAGTCAGTAATTCGATGGTCTGATTCATGGCGATCCCTGTTATGTGGGGCGGGAAGTCGGGTGCGCGAGGCACTGACAGGATGTGCAAATATTCTCGGCCGATGCTAACGCGGCGGCAATGCTCATTTCTCTACATGTATTGCCTATTTCTGCAATATTAAGAAGAAAAGGGTGATTAGAATCCCCTCATATGTCATTTTATTTCTATTGTCTGTAAGAGATGAATATATGCAAAACCATAGTCAACGTCAGCGATTAGTCAATCTGGCGATGCCTTACATCAGTCGCAACTGTGTAACCCAATCGCCAATATCGCAGGTCAAAATTATTTATGCCGATACGCACAGTGCGCGAACGCCGGTGCTGTATGACCCTTGTATCGTGATTATCTTTCAGGGGCATAAAGTCGGTTATCTGGGGGATAAAGTCTTTCAGTATGATCCGCAAAACTACCTGCTAATGACGGTGCCGTTACCGTTTGAATGCGAAAACTTCGCTAGCCCGGAGAGTCCCATCGTCGGCATTTCCATTCGGGTGGATATCCCGATGCTGCAGGATTTACTGATCGAAATGGGTGATGACGGCAGCATGAAGAAACAGCGGGCGGATACCTCCGGATTCAGCAGCGTTCCGCTTAACGAGGCGCTGTTGTGCGCGGCCGAACGGTTACTGGAAGCGATGGCGGATGCCAGGGACGCCAGAGTGCTAGGCCCCTGGATTGTGCGCGAGGTTATCTACCATGTGCTGTGCGGGCCTTGCGGTGCGTCGCTGCATGCGCTGATGAACCGTTATAGCCATTTTGGGCAGGTAGCCCGCGCATTACGGCATATTGAAAACCATTACGCCGATAACCTAAGCGTAGAGCAGCTGGCTGGCGAGGTGAATATGAGTGTGTCGGCATTTCACCATAACTTCAAATCGGTGACTGGCACATCGCCGCTGCAGTATCTGAAATCATACCGTTTACACAAAGCACGCCAGTTGATGGTGCATAACGGCCTGCGCGCCAACGCCGCGTCAATGCAGGTTGGCTATGAGAGCCCGTCGCAGTTTAGCCGTGAATTTAAACGCTATTTCGGCACCACGCCGGGGGATGAAGTGGTCAAACTGCGATCCGGCACGGTGGCGATTGAAGGGAACTAGGGTTGAATTCTCACGAGAGGGGCGGCCACCTGCCAACGCGGCGCCCCGACGTAATGATCTGAATGGTAAAATCCGTGATATCAACCGGCGACGGCGCGTTTTTTACGCCATAGCACCAGCAGCATGCCAACCAGACCGCTTGCCAGCAAAATCACTGGCAGGATACAAAGCACGGTCATCACCAGATCTTCATGACGTTTCACCAGCGGGATATGGCTGATGGAGTAGCCCAGCGTGATAATACCGAAGACCCACAAAAAGCCACTCAGCCAGTTGAAAAACTGAAAACGGGAGTTGCTCAACCCGGAGATGCCGGCGATGGTGGGCAGTAGGGTGCGGACGAAGGCCAGAAAACGCCCGACCAGTAGCGCCGAGAGCCCGTGATGATGAAACAGATTATGCGTGCGTTGGTGGTAATGCGCCGGTAACTGGTGCAGCCATTTTTTTACCAGACGAGTATCCCCCAGCCAGCGCCCCTGCAGATAGCTCAGCCAGCAACCGAGGCTTGCCGCCAGCGTCAGCAGCAATACCGTGGGCATAAAGTGCATCACGCCTTTGGCAATCATGGCTCCGGCCAGTAGTAGTAGGCTATCACCCGGCAGGAAAGATGCAGGCAGCAGGCCATTCTCCAGAAACAGGGTGGTGAAAAGAACACTGTAAATCACCCATACCACATGGGGATCGGTCAACGCACTGAAGTCTTGTCGCCACAGTGCCTGAATAATTTCATGAACAACACTCATAATGCTTCCTGTCTGGTTTTGCTGTGACCCCTGAAGCTGCGATATTTTTCGCTTCCGCGTCTTAACAACGCAGGATCAAAAGAATAGGGAGAAAAAGGTAAATTTATAGTCATCATTGTTACGTTTCATCATACACGTATTACCTTTATGCCCGCAGCAGCTTCCAGGGGAAGGAAGAGATAGGGCTATCACATTTCCTGAATTCTCCTGAACCCGGCAGCCAGATCTTCAATCAGATCGTCGACATCTTCCAGACCGATATGCAGCCGGATGAGCGTCCCGCTGAAATCCACGCCGCCGGCCGGGCGGATCGATGCCAGTTCTTCCGGCTGATTAGCCAGGATCAGGGATTCAAACCCGCCCCAGGAGTAGGCCATGCTGAAGTGGCTGAAATGATCCAAATAGTGGGCCAATTGTTCCCGACTGAGTTTCTCTTTAAGTACGAAAGAAAACAGGCCGTTACAGCCGCTGAAATCGCGGACGAAGAATTCGTGGCCCTTGCAGCCTGGCAACGCCGGGTGATTGACCGCCACCACTTCCGGGCGCTCCGCCAGCCAGCGGGCAACGCGCAGGCTGTTTTCCTGATGCTGTTGCAGACGCACGCCCAGAGTACGCAGGCCACGGCTGGCCAGATAGGCGCTGTCCGCATCCGCCATCTGCCCCATCAGATAGGACTGCTCCCGGAGCTGATCCCAGCAGCGAGCATTGGCCACTGCGGTACCGATCATGGCGTCGGAATGGCCGACGATATACTTGGTGCCTGACTGGATGGAAATATCCACGCCCAGCTCAAGCGGGCGGAACAAGACACCCGCAGCCCAGGTGTTGTCGATCATGATGACGATATCTGGATTGGCGCGGCGTACTGCGGCGACGATCGCCGGGACATCTTGTACTTCCATGGTGATGGAGCCGGGGGATTCCAGAAAAACCACCCGCGTGTTGGGCTGGATTAGGCTGGCGATATCGCCGCCGATCATCGGGTCGAAAAACGTGGTGGCGATGTTCATTTTCGCCAGCACTTTGTTACAAAAATCCTGAGTAGGTTCATAAGCGGAACCTGTGACCAGCAGATGGTCGCCGGCGGAGACAAAAGCCTGGATCGCGTTGGCGATGGCGGCGGCACCGCAAGGGTAGAGTGCGCATCCTGCGCCGCCTTCCAGTTCAGACATGGCATCCTGCAACGCAAAATGGGTCAACGTACCGCGACGGCCGTAAAACAGCGCACCTTTGGTTCGGTTGATGGCGGCATTCTTTTTGTCCTGAACGGTATCGAAAACCAGAGAAGACGCCCGTTGAATTACTGGGTTGACGGCGCCCTGGGTAACTCTTTTACTGCGTCCGGCGGCCACCAGTCGGGTGGCGATATTTTTACTTGTCATTCGGCATTTACCTGCTGCTAGCGATCCTGGCGACTTACGCGGAGAAATCGGTACGACGTGGGAGTCTCTTACGTTATCACGACTGATGGGACAGGGGGACAATGTTTGCGCGGTCGGTGCGTTTGCCGCGGGATTTAGCATAAGACCTTATAGAATATGCGGTTTAAATGCGCAAATAATAATGAGAACGACTATCAATTAATCCCAGGTTTGGTATCATTTTCATCCGAATATGGCATGAGTTTGGATGATTGGTGGAGGTACAGCGTGTATACGGCTGACAATAAGAGTAATCGGCGGGCGTTATCTGTATTACGGAGCGCCCGTCTTGTATTCCAGGTATGGATTCACCGCCTGCTGACGTTGGTACTGTTTTCTGGCGTGAGCGGCGCGGTGATCGCGGCGCCGGCGCCGCTGGCAGTCAACGGCGTAAGTGCGCCAGGCGCGGGTGAAGACAACCTGATGAGAATGGATCTCTCCGTGATGGGCATGTACCAGCATGCCGATGTGGTAGTAAAAACGGTGATGATCGGTCTGGTGGTGGCCTCGGTGATTACCTGGGCGATTTTCCTGAGTAAAAGCGCCAGCCTGATGAGCGCCAAAAACCGTATTCGCCGTGAACATCTGGCGCTGGAAGATGCCAGTACGCTGGACGACGCCGCAGATATCGCCGCTGTCTTCAAGCCCGGCAGCGTCGCGTTGCAACTGCTGGAAGACGCGCGTAACGAACAGATACTGTCCGCTCGTTCGGACGACAACAACGGTATTAAAGAGCGCACGGCGTTTCGTTTTGAGCGCCGAGTGGCGGCGACGGGGCGCCAGATGGGACGCGGTACCGGTTATCTGGCGACGGTAGGGGCCATCGCACCGTTCATCGGTCTGTTTGGAACCGTCTGGGGCATCATGAACAGCTTCATCGGTATCGCACATACCCAAACCACCAATCTGGCGGTCGTGGCTCCCGGTATCGCCGAAGCATTGCTGGCGACGGCTATCGGGTTGATCGCGGCAATCCCTGCCGTGGTGATCTACAACATTTTCGCCCGCTGGACAGCCAGCTACAAGGCGATCGTCGGTGATGTGGCGGCACAGGTATTGTTACTGCAAAGCCGCGATCTCGACATCGCTGCCAGCGTGGGGAGCCAGATGGCTTCAGCGGCGCAAAAACTGCGGGTAGGTTGAGTCATGGCCATGCATCTCAATGACGGGCAGAGCGAAAACGGCGAAATGCACGATATTAACGTGACGCCGTTTATCGACGTCATGCTGGTGTTGCTGATCATCTTTATGGTGGCCGCGCCGCTGGCGACGGTAGACGTTCGCGTTAATCTGCCTGCCTCCACCGCGAAACCCCAGCCACGGCCGGACAAGCCGGTATATCTGACAGTTAAGGCGGATCGGCAGCTGTATCTGGGCGAGGAGCCGGTGGCGGAAACCGCATTGGCGCAGGCATTGGAAGCCAAAACCCAGGGGAATAAGGAAACCACCATTTTCTTTCAGGCTGATAAGAGCGTCGATTACGAAACCCTAATGCGGGTGATGGATTCACTGCGCGATGCGGGGTATCTCAAAGTCGGCTTGATGGGGGCGGAAAAAGCGCGGTAACGCGCTTTTTTTTCGCCTGCAGGTTAAGCCAGTGAGTCGGGGTGCCGCCAGTGGATGTGGGTAGGGACGTAAATTCGGCTATCAGGCAAGGGACGCTCGTCAACCAGTGCGGTGATCATGTCGAAACTGTTACGCGCCAGCGTTTCGCAGTCCTGCGCGATGGTATCGATCTTCAGCGGCAGGCAGTCGAACAAATAGTGATCGTCGAAACTGCATAGATGCAGGTTGCTGTTCAGTAGATTGTGCTGATTGAGGTAGCGCAGCACGCCTTCCAGCAAACCGCAGGCGGCGGTGAATAATGCTTTAGGCGGCCGGCCCAGTTGGGCGCAGAGCTGGGCGAACATCTCGTAACCGGCGCTGGGGTGATAGCTGCCGTGAATAACCCATTCCGTGCGACATTCGACGCCGGCGCGTTCCAGTCCAAGCTGAAAACCGGCCAGTCGGTCGCGTGTTGGGGATATGCGCGCCTGCCCGCCGATGAAATAAAACTCGTCGCTATGACGACGCGCGATTCTTTCCACCAGCATAGCGGTGGACTCCACCGATTCGGTGATCACCAGGGGTAGGTCGGAATCGCCGATCACTCTGTCGAACTGCACCACCGGCAACTGTTGATTGATCTTCTGGTATTCCGCATCACTGAGCATGCTGGAGGCGACAATCAACCCATCAACCTGACGCTGTATCAAACTATTGACGGCCATCATTTCCTGACTGGCGTTTTCATCGGTACAGGCGATCAGCAACTGGATGCCCGCCTCGCGGCACAGACATTCCAACTCGCGGGAAATGACGGCAAAACCATAGTTGGTCATTTCCGGCACCACCAACCCCAGCGTATTACTACGGCGGGAGCGCAGGGAACGCGCATGAATGCTGGGTTGATAACGCTGCTGCTGGGCAAGAGCGAGCACCCGGTCGCGGGTGTCGTCCGACACACGAAACTCTTTACTACGGCCATTGAGCACCAGACTGGCCGTGGATTTGGAAACGCCCGCCAGCTTGGCGATATCGCTGATAGTGATGCGTTTGGTCTGTTTCACCGCTTGATCTTTCGCTGCCTAAAGAAGGCCGTCATTCTATCACGCATGGGGACAACAACCAGTGCCGGAGCAGGATACTGCCCGACCCCTGGAAGCGGATCGTAGCGTCGCTATCGGGGAAATAACGCGATGACATAACGGCCTGACCGTGATTGATAAAGATTTCCACGCTGGAGCGATCGCACAGGATCTGCAAGTGGTAGAGCGTTGTGCCGCGCCAGTAACGGTGCTCCGGTTCGCCCGTCAGTCGATGACGGCGGCTGAGTGAGAGGCGTTCACCATCCCAGTTCAATGTCATCTGGTCGGCGAAATGCGCCTGGAATTCGCCCTGGATATCGAGCGATAGCTCCGCACTGCCTGCAGGGAGCGCAGGCGCATAACTCGCCGTCCCCTGCCACTGGCATTCGCGCTGGCGTAATCGTTGCAATTCGCGGGCCGGCAATTGGTAGAGCCGACCGTCGCGCAGCGTCAGTTCGCGCGGGCAGGTCATGGTATGGATCCAACCGTGTGCGATCGTCGGTTGTTTAAATTCGTTCTGATCCGGCACGCCCATCCAAGCGAACAGCAACCGGCGCCCATCATCGCTCAATGTCGTTTGCGGCGCATAAAACTCGAAGCCATGGTCTAGCTCATTGAACGCTTGATGGGTGAAGCGTCCTTGTTCACCCTCCAGATGGCCGACGAAATAGCCGGACTGGTAGGTATTCAGATAACGTTCGTCCTCCGCCGCCAGCCCCTGTGGACAACAGATCAGGACGTCCCACCCGTCGAGCGGGAACAGATCCGGGCACTCCCACATGTAGCCGAAATCGCCCAGGCCATTCAGCCGCGAACCGGCGATTTCCCCCAGCAATTGCCATTGGCGCAAATTGTCGGAACGGTACAGCAGAATTTTGCCCTGTAACGTCGAATCCTGTGCGCCCAGCACCATATACCAGCAATTTTGATGTCGCCAGACTTTCGGGTCGCGGACATGGCCGGTATAGCCTTCCGGCAACGTCAACACCGGGCCAAGTTTGTCGAACTCGCCGTCGGCATTTTCCGTCGCGAGGCACTGGTACGCGGTACGTGAGCCGTCGTCGTACTTGACGTTACCGGTATAAATCAATGTCAGTACGCCATTATCCGTCACGGCGGAACCGGAATAACAACCATGGCTTTCATAGCGTTCCACTGGCAACAGCGCCACAGGTTCGTGGCGCCAGTGCACCAGGTCGGCGGAGCTCCAGTGGCCCCAGCATTTGGCGCCGTGGGCGCAGGCTAAAGGATTCCACTGATAAAACAGATGGTAGCGCCCGTTATGCTGGATGAAACCGTTAGGGTCGTTCATCAGGCCCACCAGTGGTGACAGGTGCCACTGGGGACGCCAGGGATCGTAAGTCTGACGGGACTGCCCCGACATCAGGGCTTGCGCCATCCGTTTTAACAGGTGGATTTCCTTCATTATGCGTTGTCCGTTTTGTATTTCAGCAGGAACGACAGGACGAATGCGACGCCGAATGCGATCAGCATGCCGATCAGATAGTTCAGGATAGAACCTGTCTGCACGATTGCCAGCCCTGGAATACCGGTCAGCCCAACGGCCGTCATATTGACGTGGTTGGCGACCACCCAGGCACCGCCCAGCGCACCACCCGCCAGCGCGGCCAGAAACGGTTTGATGAAGCGCAGGTTGATCCCGAAAATCGCCGCTTCGGTAATGCCGAGCAAGCAAGAGAGCGCGGACGGTACGGCAATGGCCCGGATTTTAGCATCTCGGGTTTTGAAGTAGACCGCCAGACAGGCGCCGCCCTGGGCGACGTTAGCCATGGCCCAGATGGGGAGCAGGAAGTTGACGCCAATCGACGGATTGCCCAGCAGCCCGGCCTCAATGGCATGGAAACTGTGGTGTACGCCGGTAATGACGATGGCCGAGTAAAGACCGCCAAATAACAGGCCTGCCAGCCATCCGGCATGGGTAATCAGGGTGTTGAGTACGAGAGAAATACCGTCGCCCAGCATGCGTCCCGCTGGGCCGATCACCAGCATGGCGACGAAGCCTGAAATAATCACGGTCAGGAATGGCGTCACGATGATATCCAGCGCGTTCGGTACCACCCGGCGCAGCCGTTTTTCCACCAAACTCATGAACCAGACGGCCAGCAGCACCGGGAAAACCGTACCCTGGTAGCCGATCATAGCGACATCCAGCCCGAACAGACTCATGGTCTTGAAACCGCCGGCCACGCCCCAGGCGTTAGTGAGCGCTGGGTGAGTCAGGATGCCGCCCAGCGTGGCGCCCAGATAGGGGTTGCCGCCGAACTCGCGCGCGGCGGTAAAGCCGATCAGGATTGGCAGGATGATGAATGCCGCCGAGCTGAACATATCCAGCATCACGAACAGTGCGCTGCCGGCGTCCACCCAGCCGTAGGTTTTGATCATCCCCAACAGTCCCATCAACAGGCCGGAAGCCACGATAGCGGGGATGATGGGCACGAAAATATTGGAGAGCAGGCGGGCCAGTCGCTGTAGCGGATTGAGCTTCTGCGCCGCCAGTGTGGCGGTTTCTGCGGTGCTGGCCTCGCTGATGCCGGCAACCTTGATAAACTCGGCGTAGACCTTGTTCACCAGGCCCGAACCAAAAATAATCTGCATCTGGCCCGCATTCTGGAAGCACCCTTTGACGCCCTCGACGTTTTCAATAGCGGCTTTGTCCGCCATCGTATCGTCCTTCAACACCAGACGTAAACGAGTGGCGCAATGTGCGGCGCTGGCAATGTTTTCTCTTCCACCCAGTAAGGGAAGCAGAGTCGTCGCGGTGGCATGAATATCCATAGCATTCCTCATTGTTGAAACACGTTTGCCGTACCGGCGGAATACCCGGCGTCGGTACGGCAGAGTTGACTATCAGAACCAGGTTTCCATCTGAACGCCGAAGGTCCAGGCCCCGCCGGCTTTGAAGCCGGTGGCGCCGAAGGCATCGTCGCTGGCGTATTTATCCAGGCGTTTATCCCAGTTCATGTAGCTGGCGTAAACGCGCAGCTCTGGTCGGCTTAAGAGGTTGGAGATATCCCCCACCTTGAACGTCGGTGCAAAGGTTAGCTTGTAGAAGTTGCCGCTGACCTGATTGCGCGAGTTGTACCCCCGTGGGTTCAGGTCCATATATTGATAGCTACCTTCATACGCGAGTGCGAAATTTTCTGTGATTTCCTGAATCAGGCGCGCATTAAATGTCACCCAACTGTAGTCGTCTCCCTGTACGTAGCGGTCTTTGCTGCTTTGAGCCAGCACGGCGGGTGCAAAACTCCAGGTACGGTTCAGCGCCGTGGTGCCGTAAGTCGCCAGCCGCCAGGTGTCGGCATCTTTGGTCAGGTTGCCGTCGGCGCCGAGAGACTTCACTTCCGCCCCCAGACCGTGGCCGTACAGCACCGCCACTTTAGCCGTCCCCTCCCGCAGCCCGTAGAAGCTATCGCCGTGCCAGGCTGCCATCGCGTGGTAGCCGTTGTCGCCGGCATGCGTGTTGGTGACGTGGTTGGCGCTGTTAACGCCGCTATTGGTTTTAACGTCGTTATTGCGAGCATTCAGGCCGCTCAGCATGAACTGGAACGGGCCGACGAAGTTGTTGCTGGTGACGATGTAGTTCTGGATCTCGTTGTCCAGAGAGGTGATTTCACCCAGGCTGCGGCCGTACATCGAGACGCTGGTTTTCCAGCCGTCCGTCGGCTTGACGTCATAAATACCGCCGCCGGTACCCGCCAGAAAGATCACGTCGGAGTCAAGCCAGTGAATATCGAAGTTGTCGCGGTCAAAACGTTTGCCCGCCCATAACGTGGTGTCTTTGAACGCGCCGGTAAAGGTAGGCAGCGAACCTAACTCCACAAAGGCTTCGCGCACGTTCAACTGGCTGGTGGTGGCAGTCCAGTCGTTATAGCTGCGTTGCCCGTCCGCCATCATCACCTTGAAGCGCGTGGTGGCGCCGTTGGCCAGTTTGGTGCGGTGCTCCAGTTTCATTTCAAGGTAGGTGTCGTCCTCGTTGCCGAGACGGCCGATATGGCCGCCGGTTTCCCCTGCGGGCGTCATTCCGGGGCCGATATCAGCGTTTGAACTGGTGGTCGAGCTGTGTGCCGCCAGCCCGGAACGGGCATAGCCGTGAAATTCAAACCCATCAGCAAAGCTGCTTTTGCTGGATAGCGATTTTGTTTGCTGCGCCACCTGTTGGGTCTGCTGCTCGGTCTGCGCGGCGCGTTGCGCCACTTGCTGTGTCTGCTGGGCGACTTGCTGGGTGGCGAACTCCACCTGCTGGGTCTTCTGCTCTACCTGTGACGTGCGAGTGGCAAGCTGTCTGGCCTGTTTTTCCGCCGCATCGGCGCGGGCTTCGGCCTGCCTGGCGCGTTGTTCGGCTTGCTGAAGACGTTGTTCCATGGCGTTCAGCCGCGTTTCGATGCTGTCCGACGACGCGGCCATAACGACCGGGGATGCGCATAACGCAAGCCCAATAGCGGCGGCGAGAGAGGTCTGCTTTATCATAATAGGGGGTCTCTTTTAGGTTTGGCTGTCATTGTTTTGCTAAATTGCTAAACCGGTTATGCAAAATGAAGCTAATGGGAGGGCGCGCAGGTTGGCAAGCAATTTTGCGTTCCTGCTGTGGTAACTGTGATCCTGGCGACAAAACCATGACATCCACCGCCGAAAGACGGCGGTGTCAGGGGGATTTTCCCCACCGGGAAATCGAAAAAGAGAGGATGGTCATGTGATGCCCCACCGGCTGTGCCGTCGGTGGGGGTGGTGATTAATATTGTAATAAAATCAGTTTGATGCGTTTTTGGTGTGGATGAGATGTCTGGCGTGCGGCAGCGCGGTCATGGCTCCTTTGGCCGTGGTCGCCAGCGCGCCGCAGCGCTGCGCCTGATCAACCATCGGCCGCCAGTCCATAATGTCAAATGGACTGTCATGCTGCGCCAACGCGGCCAGCATACCGGCGACAAACGCATCGCCTGCGCCGGTGGTGTCTATCGGTATGACGCGCTGGGCTGGAAAATGCTGTAAGTGTCGGCGATTGTGCAGCCATACGCCGTTACCGCCCAGTGTCAGCAGCAGACGCCGTATCGGGTAGCGCGCCATCAGCGCAGCGGTTCCCTGTTGGATATCGCGGGTGCCGCTGAGCAGGTGGAATTCCTCTTCGGACAGTTTCACCACATCCGCTAACCTCAGCGCCTGATCCAGGTTATCTCTCAGCGTCTGGTGGCAAGGCCACAGGTCTTCGCGGATGTTCGGATCGAAACTAACCCAGCCCTGGGTTTCCCGAATACGCTGCATCGCCAGCAATGCGGTACTGCGTGAGGGTTCGCGCGACAGGGCGATGGAGCAGAGGTGCAGCCATTCCCCCGGCTGGAAAACGGGCAAGTCGTCCGGTTGTAGAAACAGGTCGGCGCTGGGCCGCACCATGAAGGTGAAAGTGCGTTCGCCTTGTGCATCCAGACTCACCACCACCGTGGAGGTGCGGTGCTCCGCATCCGGTTGCATATGGCGAACATCCACCTGCTCGCGCGTCAATACGTCGCGCAGGAAATGACCAAATACATCCTCGCCAACGCGGCCGATAAAGCCGCTGTGCCCGCCTAATCGGGCCACGCCTACGGCGACATTGGCAGGGGCGCCACCTGGGCATTTCAGATAGCGATCTTCGCCTTCAGGAATGAGGTCGACCACCGCATCGCCCATGACCCATACTTTATGAGACATAATCACACTCTTCATCGAGGATAGTTAAACTGTTTGCTAACATAGAAGAAACGGTTTAGCTAATCAACTTGTAGATGGGAGAAAGGGGGGGATGAAAAGCGTCTCACCTGCGGAGAAAAAAACGGTAGATTTGGCCCCGTCGCGTTGTAGGCATGCGTATTGCCACCGAATTTAACGGAAATGGGATAAAACAATATTCAGCTTCTTTAATCACTGAATATTATTTTTCAATAATTATTACCGTGGTAAGGATATATACCTCAAATAATTCGAGTTGCAGAAAGACGGCAAGTGAGCGAATCCCGATGCGTTTATTCCGGTAAGTGATTCGGATGAGCGACAAATAGGCATGTGCTTATTTGAACGCGGCTTGCCGCGGCCGAATGGCGAGACCCATTGATGGGCCGAGTTACGCAGACAATACACCGGCAACGTGAATATGACGGTCTATTTATTTTTAAATATTATTTATCGACCAACGAATGCCGCATCGGTGATAAGTCGCTTTTTTATTTATAAAAATTATCTTGTCACTGCTTATTTGTTTCCCATACTTAGTAAATAGTCAGGTGTTTTAGTGATGAGGTCAGCCGATGCCCGAGGCAGTCCGTGTGGAACTGTTATCCGCACCCTATTTTCATTATTGGGGTAAAGCGCAGCCGTCTTCTGAAAATGAAAACGGCGCGGCTTATCATTTATTGCCTTATCACGGTCTGGATGTGGCGGCCTGCGGTTATTGGCTGGTGAAACATAACCGTTTTCATGCCCGCGACCACCTACAGGCGTTGGGGTTGCATGAAGAACACGCCGCATTATGGCTGGCATGGTTTTTGGCCTGGCACGATATCGGTAAATTTGCCCGCGGGTTCCAACGGCTGTACCAAAAACCGGATGCTCCGCTGGTGCAATCAACGGGACAGGTGTCTTCGGCGCGCCATGATTCGTTAGGTCTGTGGTTGTGGCGATATCAACTCTATGACCGCTGGCAGCAGGATGCCGACTGGTTGCCGACGGTTTCCCGCGCCGATAAGTTTCATCATGTGATGGATCTGTGGTTGCGGCTGATGTGCGGCCATCATGGCCAACCGCCGGTGGAAGAGGATAACGGCGCGTTGGCATTTCACCCGGATGACATTCTGGCCGCACAGGCCTATCTCACTGACCTGCGCACGGTGTTTCCTGAATTAACCGCATTTCCCGATACCTTTAGCGATCGACGCTGGCGGGCGTTGCTGCAACAGCGAAGCTGGTCGTTGGCCGGTTGTGTGGTACTGGCGGACTGGGCCGGCTCGTCCCAGGCGGATTTCCCTTATTGCTCACAGCCCATGGCACTGGCGGATTACTGGCGTGAATATGCGTTACCGCAGGCGGAAAACGCGGTGTTGCGCCTGCCCGCCGCCTGCCATGTCGCGCCGTTTCGGAGCATGAACGCGCTATTTCCCTTTATTACTCAGCCAACGCCGTTGCAGCAACAAGCCATATCGGTGGATATCAGCACGCCTGGCCCTCAATTGTTTTTACTGGAAGACGTTACCGGGGCGGGAAAAACTGAGGCCGCATTGGTGTTGACGCACCGATTGCTGAGCGCTGGGTTTGGCGATGGGTTGTACGTCGGTCTGCCGACGATGGCGACCGCCAACGCCATGTACCGGCGGTTGGCGACAGCGTACCGCATGCTGTTTAACGAGCCCGGCTCACCATCACTGATGTTGGCGCATGGCGCGCGCGACATGGTGACGGATTTTCAATTGTCGCTATGGGCGCCGGAACAGACTGGGCCGATGCGGTATGGCCCGGATGAAAACAGCGCCAGCGCGGCGTGCAACCAGTGGTTTGCCGATTCGCGCAAGAAGGCGCTGCTAGCGGATGTCGGCGTCGGTACGCTCGATCAGGCGTTGATGGCGGTGATGCCATTCCGGCACCAGTCGCTGCGCCTGTTGGGGTTGAACGGCAAAATTCTGCTGTTGGATGAAGTCCATGCTTACGACGCCTATACCAGCCGCCTATTGGAAAACCTGCTGGCTTTCCACGCCAGCCAGGGCGGCAGCGCGATCATTCTTACCGCCACGCTGGCGGCATCGCAGCGGGAGCGGCTGGTGCAGGCGTTCTACCGCGGGATACAACAGCCGCCCGGCACGCTGGCGAAACAGGCGGGTTATCCCTGGTTTACTCAAGTGAATGCGCAGGCGTTGCATGAATGGCCGCTGGCAACCCGGGCTGAGGTTTCTCGTACTGTGGTGGTGGACTGGTTATCCCGCAGTGCTGAGGCCATTGCGCTGATCCGCCGATCGGTGGCGGCCGGGCAATGCGTGTGCTGGATCCGCAATACGGTGGACGACGCGATAGCCGCTTGGCGGCAACTGTGTCAGTGCGATGAGATAGCGCCGGATGACGTGCTGCTATTCCACAGCCGGTTTGCGTTTTGCGACCGGCTGGCGATAGAGGATACGGCGATCGAGCGCTTCGGTAAGCACAGCGACGGCAGTGCCCGGCACGGTAAGGTACTGATTGCCACACAGGTGGTGGAACAATCGCTGGATATTGATGTGGATGTGATGATAAGCGATCTCGCGCCGGTGGATTTGCTCATCCAGCGGGCCGGGCGTTTGCAACGTCACATTCGCCGGGCCGACGGTAGTTGTAAGCGGCCAGACGACGCTGCGCCGCAGCAGGATGACCGCTCTGCGCCGGTGTTGTGGGTGCTGGCGCCGGAATGGCAACCGGACGCCGGGCGCGACTGGTTGGGCGCAGAGCTACGCGGTACCGGCGCGGTGTATTCGCATCAGGCGGTGTTATGGCGCACTCAGGCGATATTGCGTGAACGCGGTGCGTTACGCATGCCGGAAGAGGCGCGTTTGCTGATAGACAGTGTGTATGAGCAACGTATTACGGCACCTGCCGCATTAGAAGCGGGGGATTATCAGGCGGAAGGAAAACAGTTAGGCGATCGCACCATCGCGGCGCAATCCTCGTTGACGTTCTCATTGGGATATTGCGCGGCGGCAGCCCAACGAGGCTGGAGCGATGATGCCGAGCTGTTTACTCGCGCCGGTGAAGACTCTCTAGATGTGTATCTGGCCTGGCGCGCCGACCACGATGACGCGCTACCACGGCCCTATGCCGGAGAGGGGGAATTCGGCTGGGAAAAAAGCCGCCTGTCGGTACGCCGGAACTGGTGGCAGCAGCACGAAAAACAGTGGCCGACGCTACAGGGCGAGGCGCGGGAGCGCTTTCGGCAACAACTGCACCGCCCCGGCGCCGAGGTGCTGCTATTGACGCCGGGCGAAGCGGAACCGTTTTATAGCAAGAGGCAGGGGTTAACTCCTGTGGCTGATAATAGCCAGCCAAGATGCTGAAGGGCGGATCAGGTTTGCCCGGCATAAATTTGTCTTTATAAACCATGAGGCTGTTGGCTAACAGCCTCATGGGAATACCACTGTTTTAAAAAGATTTTTTGCTGCTTCGGCAGTTTTTATCCACCGGGAAACATCGGTGCCACTGGCGCGGACTCTGGCCGCGCGGAGGCAGAAAACAATAAATAGGAATCATGACGACCTCACGGATGAGGCCTTACTGAAGAGGTAGGTTCATGTTTTCACTGATTGACACACCCTGGTTACTTGTAGTGGGTGCGGATGGACACCGTACTCGCATTTCTCCACGGCAACTGGCCGATGACCGGATTATCGATCTGGCGTGTCCACGGCCCGATTTTCAGGGCGCCGCCTGGCAACTGCTGATCGGCCTATTGCAAACCGCTTATGCCCCAGCGGATGAGGAAGAGTGGGAGGATATCTGGCGCGATGGGCTGGGCGACGGCTGGATACAGGCACTGGACGGTCTGGCGCCTGCGCTCCAGTTCGGTGCCGACAAGCCGGCGTTTATGCAGGATTTCTCATCGCTGGATGCCGACAACAGCCCGATTGCCGGTTTGTTGATCGACGCGCCGGGCGGCAACACTCTCAAACTCAACAAAGACCACTTCGTCAAACGCGATGCGGTGAGCGCCATCTGCCCGCACTGCGCCGCGCTGGCGCTTTACACATTGCAAACCAATGCGCCGTCGGGCGGCGTCGGCCACCGGGTCGGGGTGCGCGGCGGCGGCCCGATTACCACACTGCTGATGCCTTACGATGCACATACGCCGGTGCCGCTGTGGCGCAAACTGTGGGCTAACGTCACCTCTGACGAGCGAGGCCGCTGCGAAGCCGACGTCTTCCCCTGGCTGGCCGCCACCCGCACCAGCGAAGGTGATAAAGACAAGGTGACGCCGGAAAACGCGCATCGGTTGCAGGCGTTCTGGGGCATGCCGCGCCGTATCGAGCTGGATTTCAGTCACACCGAGTCCGGGCGTTGCGACCTGTGCGGCGATAAATCCGACCATCTGCTGACGCACTACCGCACCAAAAACTACGGCGTACAGTACGAACACTGGCAGCACCCGCTGACGCCGTATCGTCAGTCGAATAAAGACGGCCTGTTGCTGTCGGTAAAAGGCCAGCCGGGCGGATTATCCTACCGCGACTGGCTGGGGCTGGTGATCGGCTCGCAAGACGCGCTTAACCAGACGCTGCCTGCCCAGGCGGTGCGCCTCAATCAGCAGCGTTTGCCGTTGCGTCATAAGGTCGGGCTGTGGTGCTTCGGTTACGACATGGACAACATGAAAGCCCGTTGTTGGTACGAACATCGCGTGCCGGTGTGGAAAGATATCACCCCAGCGGTGCGCGATTACCTGCCGCTGGGCGTGCAGATGGCGCACGACGCCCAGCAACTGCTGCGCCAGTCGGTGAAAGCCGCCTGGTTCAGCCGACCGAAAGACGTGGGCGGCGATTTTAGTGTTATCGATGTGTCGTTCTGGCAGGAAACCGAACAGTTTTTCCGGCAGCTCTATCGTTCTATTGCCGGGGGGAATTGCCCGATTGCGGCGCTTAACGCCTGGCGAAATCAGCTCTATATGTACCTGATCGGTACCTTCGATCGCCTCACGTTCGGCAACCCGGATCAGCAGGGGGATTTGACGCGCGCGGTAGAAGCGCGCAGCGAGATGGTGAAGCTGTTCTATGGCCAGAAATCGATAAAAAAATTGAAGGCATTACAACCACAGGAGGTGTCGGCAAATGGGTAATACCGCAGCAACGCTGGTGATAGACTCACCCGCGGCGAGGGAAATTGGTATCTGGTTCAGTGAATTACAGAACCGATATAACGACAACTACAACGGACGAGCTGAGCGGGCGGCGTTGCGGCGCGCCGCCGCCCCTTATGGCGCGCTCACCTGTCAGGGGTTTATGCGGCTGTCGAATAGGCTGGCCGGGGTGATTGGCAATAAGGAACATCGCCTGTTGGCGGTGGCGATATTTGCCGCCGTGGCGGCCCATGCCGATGGAAACGACGACAAGAAAAGTTTCGCCGCACAACTGGGGCAACCGGTGACTGCGGGCAGTGACCGCCGCTACCTGTCCGAACTGCGTTTTGAACGGCTGTTACGGGCGCAAACACCGGAAGAGTTATGCCGTCTGTTGATTCGAGCAGTCAGGATCCGCGGCCGTGACGGCGTTAATCTGCCGTCGCTGGCGGATGGCATCTTGCTGTGGATGGATGAATGGCAGGCCCGGCAGCACAACCTGGCAATACAACCTAATCCGCTAAAACGCAACGCCGTTCGCTGGGCGTGCGAATACAACCAGAAAACTCAGGAACCGGCGCCGGATTCGCTGCCGCCAGAGCCTGAAGCGGTTAATGGAAACCCATCGGACGATAATAAGGAACCGGTATGACCACCTTTATTCAATTGCATTTTTTGACCGCTTACGCGCCCGCCAACCTCAACCGTGACGATACCGGCCGCCCGAAAACCGCACTGGTCGGCGGGGTAGAACGGTTACGGGTATCCTCCCAAAGCCTGAAGCGCGCCTGGCGCACGTCCGACGTATTTGAAAACGCATTGGGCGAGCATATCGGCAAGCGCACCCGGCGGCTGGGGCGTGAGGTTTATCAGCAACTGATTGATGGTTGCGTAGCAACGAAAATTGCCGAGGAAGCGGCGAAGAAGATTGCTGGGCAGTTCGGCAAGCTGAAGAAAGAAGAGAAAAACAGTTCCGACCCGCTGGAGAAGTTCGACATCGAGCAACTGGCGCACATCAGCGTGCCGGAACGGGCGCATATAGACCAACTGGTGGCGACACTGATTGACGAGCCCCGCGAACCCAACAGCGAAGAGCTGAAGCTGCTGCGCAAAGAGGTCGCGAGCGTCGACATCGCGCTGTTCGGCCGTATGCTGGCTTCCAGCCCGGAGTTCAATGTGGAAGCGGCTTGTCAGGTGGCGCACGCGCTGGGCGTCAGCGCGGTCACGGTGGAGGATGACTTTTTCACCGCGGTTGATGACCTTAACACTGGTGATGACAACAGTGGTTCTGGTCACATGGGTGAGCAGGGGTTTGCCTCGGCGTTGTTTTATCAATACATCTGCATCGACCGGGATCGGTTGCTGGAAAATCTGGGCGGGGACGAGGCGCTGGTACAGCGCACGTTGCGGGCGCTGGGGGAAACCGCGCTCACCGTGTCGCCCACCGGCAAACAGAACAGCTTCGCATCCCGTGCCTATGCCTCTTACGTGCTGGCGGAGCGAGGGTCGGCGCAGCCGCGTGCGCTGTCGGTGGCATTCTTCAAACCGGTGCGCAGCGCTGAACCGCTGGAGACAGCCATCACCGCGCTGAAAAACCAACAGGAGAAGTTCAATCGCGCATATGGTGCCGACGGTATGACCGACTGCGTGATGGATATCGAAGCCGGTGTCGGCAACCTGCCGCAACTGTTGGATTTCATCAGCCAGTGAGGCCGGCATGACAGAATATCTGGTGTTTCAGCTCTATGCGCCGCTGGCCTCCTGGGGGGAACCGGCGGTAGGCGAAGTGCGTCATACTTCGCCGGTGCCGAGCCGTTCGGCGTTGCTGGGATTGCTGGCGGCCGCGCTGGGTATCCGGCGTGACGAAGAGGAGCGGCTGGCGCAGTTTAACGCGCACTACCGTTTTGCCGTAAGGGCATTGTCCCGCCGGGAGGGGTGGCTGCGGGATTACCATACCGTGCAGATGCCGCGTGAAGAGCGCAAACGGGTGCGTTATACCCGGCGTGATGAACTGTGCTCTGACCCGGAACAAGGGCTGGAAACGCTGCTGACCGCCCGTGAATACCGCTGCGATGCGTATTACCACGTGGCGGTGAGCGCCACCGACGGTGCGCCCGTCACGCTTTCGCAATTGGCCGATGCTCTGCGAACCCCGGTGTTCCCGTTGTATCTCGGCCGTAAAAGTTGCCCGCTGGCGTTGCCGCTGGCGCCGCATCTGTTGCACGGATCATTGGCTGAGGTGTGGCAACAGGTTAACGCTACGCCGTTGCTCAATGAACCGGCGCTGGCGTTCATCAATCAGCCGGACGGCAGTTGCTACTGGGAAGCGGGCGAAGAGGTCGAGGTGGAAGGCGTCGTTCTGGAGGTGGTGCGCGGCGACCAGCCGGCCAGCCGTCGGCGCTGGCAGTTCACCACGCGGATACAGCGCCACGGCGTGCTGAAAGGAGGTCGGTAATGTTTTTTTCCCGGGTCACGCTGCAACCGGCGGCGCTGCCGTCGGTCATGGCGGAGAAATGGCAGACTACGCCGGTCTATGCAAGCCACCAGTGGTTGTGGCAACTGTTCCCGCAAGAAGGGGCGCGCGGCTTTCTGTTTCGGCAAGACGACCATGCGACGCTTAGCCGCTATTACCTGCTCTCGGCTTGTGCGCCCCGCCAGGATCACAACCTGTTGGTGGTGGAAACCAAACCCTGGCAACCGCAATTGAGCGCCGGGATGCAACTGGCGTTTTCCCTGCGCGCCAATCCGGTGGTGACGCGCAAGGAAAAGCGGTGCGATGTGCTGATGGACGCCAAATATCACGCCAAAGCGCAGGGTGCGGACAAGGCGGAAATTTGGCCGCGCCAACAGCAGGCCGCCGTCGACTGGCTGGTTAGGCAGGGTGAACGCGGCGGGTTTGCGGTGCATGCCTGTCGCGTTGATGGTTATCAACGCCATCGGTTGTATAAACCGCAGCAGAGCGGGCCGGTCAGTTTTAGTTCGGTGGACTTTGACGGCTTACTGCGTATCACCGACGCGAAGCGCTTTGCCGAGACGGTGAGCCAGGGGCTGGGGAAAAGCCGGGCGCTGGGGTGCGGGCTGCTGTTGCTACGTCGGGCCTGAGCGGGAGGTTGCCATGTCGTTTGTTCCGCTTAGCCCGATCCCGTTAAAAGACCGTACATCGATGATTTTTCTGCAATACGGGCAGATTGACGTGGTGGACGGCGCTTTTGTGTTGATCGACAAAACCGGCGTGCGTACCCACATTCCGGTCGGTTCGGTGGCTTGCATTATGCTGGAGCCGGGCACGCGCGTCTCCCATGCGGCAGCCAAGCTGGCGGCGACCGTCGGCACGCTGCTGGTGTGGGTGGGCGAGGCCGGGGTGCGGCTGTACGCCGCTGGACAACCGGGCGGCGCGCGTTCCGACCGGTTGTTGTATCAGGCGAAGCTGGCGTTGGATGAAGAGCTGCGGCTGAAAGTGGTGCGACGCATGTTCGAACTGCGTTTTGGCGAACCGGCGCCGAGCCGCCGCTCAGTGGAGCAACTGCGCGGCATTGAAGGCGCACGGGTACGCCAGACTTACAGCCTGCTGGCGAAGCAGTTCGGCGTGAAATGGGATGGCCGTCGCTACGATCCGAAAGACTGGGCGCGTGGCGACAAGGTCAACCAGTGTATCAGCGCCGCCACCGCCTGCCTCTACGGTATTACCGAGGCGGCGATACTGGCGGCAGGTTACGCGCCCGCCATTGGCTTTATCCACAGCGGTAAGCCGTTGTCGTTTGTTTACGATATTGCCGACATCATCAAGTTCGATGGCGTGGTACCCAAAGCGTTCGAGATCGCGGCCCGGAACCCGCTGGAGCCGGATCGCGAGGTGCGGGTCGCCTGTCGCGATATTTTCCGTAGCCAGCAAACGCTGGCCAAACTGATTCCATTGATTGAGGACGTGCTGGCCGCCGGTGAGATTGAGCCGCCGCAGGCACCGCCGGACGCGCAACCACCGGCCATTCCCGAACCGACGCCGTTTGGCGATGCCGGGCACCGGGGGCATGGCGCATGAGCATGTTGGTGGTGGTCACGGAAAATGTACCGCCGCGCTTGCGCGGCCGACTGGCGGTCTGGCTGCTGGAGGTGCGTGCCGGGGTTTATGTGGGCGACACCTCACGGCGGATTCGGGAAATGATCTGGCAGCAGGTGGTGGAACTGGCGGAACAAGGCAATGTGGTGATGGCTTGGGCCACCAATACTGAGTCCGGTTTCGAGTTCCAAACCTTCGGTGAAAACCGCCGGATGCCGGTGGATCTCGACGGACTGCGATTAGTCTCTTTTCACCCTGTTGAAAATCAATGAGTTAGTGCTCTTTAACAACCGGGAAAAATCGGTGGAATTTTATTGCCTTTAAAATGCCTTATAAAACAGGTATATACTTTTAGAGTGTTCCCCGCGCCAGCGGGGATAAACCGCTACGAGGCAGAACGAAACGCTGTAATGCTGGGTGTTCCCCGCGCCAGCGGGGATAAACCGCGCGGCTGATCATGATCTGCTGTTTGATTACTGTGTTCCCCGCGCCAGCGGGGATAAACCGATTTGGGACCCAGACGAGGGTGAATATATACAGTGTTCCCCGCGCCAGCGGGGATAAACCGGGCCGAATACGCCGCTGTCGCGCCCTTGTATGGTGTTCCCCGCGCCAGCGGGGATAAACCGCAATGTATGGCCCGGCGCGGACAATGCATACTGTGTTCCCCGCGCCAGCGGGGATAAACCGCAATGTATGGCCCGGCGCGGACAATGCATACTGTGTTCCCCGCGCCAGCGGGGATAAACCGGCATCGATACCAGTAAATTCGAACCTGCTGGTGTGTTCCCCGCGCCAGCGGGGATAAACCGCCATGCGTAGCCGCCATATTGCGCTGCATCATGTGTTCCCCGCGCCAGCGGGGATAAACCGACACCGTGCGTCGCCGCCTCAGTTTCCGTCTGGGTGTTCCCCGCGCCAGCGGGGATAAACCGTCGCACTCTGTCAGCGTGCGGGCTGTGTTTTGGTGTTCCCCGCGCCAGCGGGGATAAACCGTAGTTGCTCCTCAAAATTCCCGGTTGGGAAAAGTGTTCCCCGCGCCAGCGGGGATAAACCGTATGCATTGGAACCGTCGGATTTCTTAGATCCGTGTTCCCCGCGCCAGCGGGGATAAACCGAATCAGCCGGGGACTCCTACCGGGGACAAATCGTGTTCCCCGCGCCAGCGGGGATAAACCGGACCAACCAACAACGAGTTCTGCGGCCAGTTGGTGTTCCCCGCGCCAGCGGGGATAAACCGGCGGTTCGGCAGATTCATACATTGTTACGCGCGTGTTCCCCGCGCCAGCGGGGATAAACCGAGAAAGGCGAACGCGCGCCGGGGTGGTGGCTCGTGTTCCCCGCGCCAGCGGGGATAAACCGCGCTGCTGTTCACGGTAATGCTCCAGATAGACGTGTTCCCCGCGCCAGCGGGGATAAACCGAACAACTTCGGTACTATCCAGCGTGACGGTAGGTGTTCCTCGCGTCAGCGGGGATAAACCGCGATTGCAGCTTACTATGTTGCGCAGTTTTTAGTGTTCCCCGTGCCGGTAGAATTCTAAACCCATATTTCATTTATGGGATTAAGGTGTGCCGAATGGTGCTTTGTGCGAGTTGTTAGGTGTTTTTCATAGAGAGTGTGCGCAATGACACGTTTTATCGGTCTGTATTTAGGTCGGGAAATGGCATTATGTGCAGTCCGAGATAATTGAACTGATGCATCGGTCGGTTATGGGTCTACGACGATCCACTGGGGGAATAAGCCGTGGAAGCAGATAATGTCTTGGGAATTATTTCCCGCTATCTGAAGAAGTTGCATGTTTTGACGCTGTGTGTCAGCGACAATAGCGCGTTATGGTGCGCCAACTGTTTTTATGTGTTTGACGAGGCTCAGGTGGCGTTTTTTCTGATGACTGAAATAGAAACGCGCCATGCGAGTATTATGCTGCGTCAGCCGCGTGTGGCCGGTACGGTGAATGGCCAGCCCAAAAGTGTTTTGTTGGTCAGAGGGGTGCAATTTGTCGGGGAAATTTCCCGTTTGACCGGCGAAGAGGAAACCATCGCACGCAATCGTTACAATGCGCGTTTTCCCGTGGCCCGCAGTATCTCAGCGCCGATCTGGAAGCTGTCGCTTGATGAGATCAAAATGACGGACAATGCGCTAGGGTTCGGCAAAAAACATCTGTGGCGCCGGGAGCCTGCGGGGTCGATATAACGGATCACTTGCGCCGGTGTTTACGGCACAGCGATACCTCACTGTGCCGAGGATGACGGGCGCTTTAGCGCAGATGGTGAATCACCTGATTGCGGCTGCCGCGCCAGACCAGCGTCAAATCCCGGAGTTCTTGCTCGAACTTGCCGTCCACCAGCACGTTAATCAGATCAACCACTTCCTTCTGCTCCGGCGTCAGTTCGTCCATGCGGTAGCCCGTCCACATCCAGATATCCTTACCGGGGCATTCGGCGCGGATGCGTCGTACCAGCCGCAGTATCTCCGGGATGTTTTGCGGATGCAGCGGATCGCCGCCGGAGAGGGAAATGCCCTGCAAGGGAATGGTGGTGCTTTGCAGATCCGCAATAATGCGGTCTTCCAGCTCCGGAGTGAAGGGATGGCCTGAGTTCAGACGCCAGGTGCTCTGGTTATAGCAACCGTGGCATTGGTGTTCGCAACCGGAAACAAACAGCGTGCAGCGGGTTCCGGGGCCGTTCACCACGTCAACGGGATAGTATTGGTGATAGTTCATACACGTTACCGTTCATTCAGCCGTCGGCAGGCGACGGCAATAAGCACAAGATTACAGGCTGGCTGCTCGCCATCAGGCGCGAAGCCCCGGCTGATGCGATGTTGCGTCAGCCGGCTTGCGTTGTCAGGCGCGGCGGTAGCCATGCCTGTCGCGGGTCGTCAGCCCAGTTGGCCGTTGGCGAGGTGTTTCACCCGGCGCTTGACCTCTTCCTGCTTCCCGGCATTGAACGGACGTGCATCCGGGCTGCCCAGATAACCGCATACCCGACGGGTGACGGAGACGCGCGCCGAATCGTGGTTGCCGCATTGCGGGCAGGTGAACCCTTTGCTGGTGCAGTCGAATTCACCGGTAAAACCACACTCGTAGCACTCGTCGATGGGCGTGTTGGTGCCGTAGTAAGGCACTCGGTTATAGCTGTAATCCCACACGTCCTCCAGCGCCTTGAGGTTATGCTGCAGGTTTGGATATTCGCCGTAACAGATAAAACCACCGTTAGCCAGCGGCGGATAAGGGGCTTCGAAATCAATTTTCTCGTAAGGGTTCACCTTCTTCTCCACATCAAGGTGGAAGCTGTTGGTGTAGTAGCCTTTGTCCGTAACGCCGTGCACCACGCCGAACTCGGCGGTATCCAAACGGCAGAAACGGTCGCACAGATTTTCGCTCGGCGTACTGTAAAGGCTGAAACCGTAACCCGTTTCTTCTTTCCAACTTTCGGTGGCGGCCTTCAGGCGGGTGACAATCGCCACCGCTTTCTGCCGTAGCGTGGCATCGTCGAATACGTGTACCTCGGTGCCGAACAGCGCATTGATGGTTTCGTGAACGCCGATGTAGCCCAGCGAAATGGAGGCGCGACCGTTTTTGAAAATATCAGCGATGTTGTCGTCCGCTTTCAGACGCACGCCACAGGCCCCTTCCATATAAAGTATAGGCGCTACCCGGGCTTTTACATTTTCTAACCGGGCAATACGGGTCATCAGTGCTTTTTTCGCCAGTTCCAGGCGTTGATCCAGCAGCTTCCAGAAGCGGGCTTCGTCGCCCTTCGCTTCCAGCGCGATGCGCGGCAGGTTGAGGCTGATCACGCCCAGGTTATTGCGGCCGTCGTGCACTTGCTGGCCGTTTTCTTCATAAACGCCCAGGAAGCTGCGGCAGCCCATCGGGGTTTTGAACGAACCGGTGACGTCCACCACCTGGTCGTAGTTCAGAACATCCGGGTACATGCGTTTGCTGGCGCACTCCAGCGCCAGTTGTTTGACGTCATAATTCGGGTCGCCCGGTTTGTGGTTGACGCCGTCGCGAATGGCGAACACCAGTTTCGGGAAGACGGCGGTTTTGTGGTTCTTGCCCAAACCGGCGATGCGGTTGCGCAGGATGGACTGCTGGATCAGCCGCGACTGCCAACTGATGCCGAGCCCAAAACCGAAGGTGACGAACGGGGTCTGGCCGTTGGCGGTGTGTAGCGTGTTGACTTCGTATTCCAGCGACTGGAAAGCGTCGTAACACTCTTTTTCGGTACGGCTGTGGGCATAGCCTTCCGCATCCGGAATGTTCCATTCACGCGCGACCGCCTTATGCTTCTCGTGGCTGGCGGTGACGAACGGCGCCAGAATTTCGTCGATACGGTTGATGGTGGTGCCGCCGTAAATGTGGCTCGCCACCTGCGCGATAATCTGGGCCGTCACCGCCGTCGCGGTGGAGATGGATTTCGGCGGCTCGATCTCCGCGTTGCCCATTTTGAAACCGCCGGTCAGCATGCCGTTGAGGTCGATCAACATACAGTTGAACATGGGAAAGAACGGGGAGTAGTCGAGATCGTGATAGTGGATCTCGCCGCGTTCATGGGCCAGTACCACATCGCGCGGCAGAATATGCTGTTTGGCGTAGTGTTTGGCGACGATACCGGCCAGCAGGTCGCGCTGGGTCGGGATGACTTTGCTGTCTTTGTTGGCGTTTTCATTGAGCAACGCCATGTTGCTCTGTTCGACCAAACCCTGGATTTCCTGATTCAGTCGGCCCTGACGCTCGCGTGCGACATCGCGATCGTGGCGGTATTCGATATAGGTGCGCGCCAGCTGTTTGTAACGGCCGGACATCAGCAGGTTTTCCACTGCATTCTGGATTTCGCGGATATCAACACGCGCTTTTCCCTGCATTTGCTGAGCGACGGCACAGGCCACGGTTGCACAGTAGTCCGCATCGTCCACGTCTGCGGCCTGCGCTGCCTTGAGCACGGCGTCTTTGATGCGATTTTCATCAAAAGGTACCTGGCAACCGTCCCGTTTAATCACTACTGGTTTCATGTTATTCCTCGGTGTTCTTCCTTCGTTGATGTTATCCACAGGCAGAAGCCGCTGCTGGCAAGGGATGCGGGGGCTGTGGATGTTTTTGTGGATAAACACTACATATGGGCATCCAATAAAAGGGTAGACACTATATATTGATTCCCGCCAGTGGTGTGTCGACTTTTATTGCTTCAAGATTGATATAGCGCAAAGAAAAATTTATCTCGGAGACAAAACGATTAGGCGAAAAAATAGTCGATTATCCCGGAGGTCAGACGACACGCCCCGTCCGGCGATAAATGCTGTTTAGCTATAAAGGCATCTAGACATCCAGATGTGCTTTTTGTATGGTGGCGGAAAAACCCGATACGAATAAGGAAAAATGATGGCGGAGCACGTTGTGATCCTGGATGGAGGAATGGGGCGTGAGCTGGCTCGGATTGGCGCGCCGTTCCGCCAACCGGAATGGTCGGCGCTGGCGTTGATGGAGTCGCCGCAGCATGTGCGTCAGGTGCATGACAGCTTTATCGCTGCGGGAGCTCAGGTGATCACCACTAACAGCTATGCCGTGGTGCCTTTCCATATCGGCGACGAAGTATTCCAGACGCGCGGTCACGAACTGGCGCGGCTGGCCGGCGAATTGGCCCGGCAGGCGGCGGACGCGGCGGCGCACCCGGTACAGGTGGCCGGGTCATTGCCGCCGGTGTTGGGATCCTATCGCCCTGACTTGTTTGTCGCCGAAGACGCGGCGCCGATTCTGCAAACATTGATCGACGCGCTGTCGCCATGGGTGGATGTCTGGCTGGCGGAAACGCAAAGCTCGCTGGCGGAAGTGGCGCTGGTGCACCGGCTGCTGGCTAACGACGCTCGACCGCTGTGGATCTCCTTTACCTTGCAGGATGAGCTGGATGAACAGGGGCATGCGCGTCTGCGTTCCGGCGAAACCGTGACCGCGGCGGCGCAGGCGGCGATAGAACTGGGCGCGGCGAACCTGCTGTTCAACTGCAGCCGCCCGGAAGTGATGGCGCCTGCCGTGGCGCAGGCCGGGGCTGTGTTGCGAGCGCATTCCACCGATGTCGGCATCGGGGTGTATGCGAATGCGTTTGAGCCGCAGGACAACCAGCGCGGTGCCAACGAAGGGTTGAGTCGTCTGCGTGCCGATACCAACCCGGAAGGCTATCTGCAATGGGCGCAGGAGTGGGTGGTGCAAGGGGCGACGTTGGTGGGCGGGTGTTGCGGCATCGGCCCAGAGCATATCGCCCGGCTGTCCCAGGCGTTGCGCCCGTGATTTCTGCTCTTCACACGCGATAAGACACATCCCGGCAGGATGAAAAAAACAGATAATAAGGAACACCCATGAATCGTCGTCATTTTATCAAGAGCGCCGCGGCGCTGTCCGTGACCGCCGCTACCGTCGGCTGGCCGCTGGGAACGGCTTGGGGCGCAGATAACCCTAATGAAAAACCCAAAAAGGGCGGCCATCTGATCGTCGGCGTGGACAATGCCTCCAGTACCGACCGGCTGGATCCGGCGTTCTGGACTGAAACCTACATGTATTTCGTTGGTTCCCAACTGTTCAACAACCTGCTGGAACTGGGTGAAAACGGTGAGTTGTCGCCATCGCTGGCGGAGTCCTGGGAAAGCAAGGACGGCGGCCGTACCTGGATTGTCAATCTGCGTAAGGGCGTGCAATTCCACGACGGACGTCCGTTGACGGCCAAAGACGTGATCTATTCGCTGAACCATCACCGTGGTGAAAAATCCACCTCTTCCGTCAAGGGCTATCTGGATCCGGTCACGGCGCTAGAAGCCAGCGACAGCCACCAGATCACTCTGCGTCTGAACGAACCGAACGTGGAATTCATCGCGCTGCTGAGCGATGTGCATTTCGCCATTACGGCGGAGAACGAAAGCTTTGATAAAGGGATCGGCACCGGCGCCTTTATTCTGGAAAGTTTTCAGCCGGGCGTGCGAACACTGGTGAAACGCAACCCCAACTACTGGAACAGCGAACGTGGCCATGTGGACTCCGTGGAGACGCTGGCGATAAACGATTCCACCGCGCGCGTTGCGGCGCTGGTCAGCGGGTCGGTGCATCTGATCAACCGCGTCAACCCGCGTATCGTCGGGCGGATCAAAAATATGCCGACGCTGCAATTGCTGCGTGCGCCGGACAGCCAGATCTTCACCTTCCCCGGTTTGGGCAATGTGGCGCCGTTCACTTCGCCGGACGGTCGATTGGCGTTGAAATACGCTATCGATCGCCAACAAATCCTCGACACGGTGCTGGGTGGTTACGGCAGCATCGCCAACGATCACCCGGTTTTTCCGTCCAGCCGTTATTTCGCCAAAGATATTCCGCAGCGTCCTTATGATCCGGAAAAAGCCAAATGGCACTGGCAGAAGGCCGGTTTCGCCGGGCCGCTGACGCTGTCGGTGGCGGATGCCGGTTTCCCCGGCGCGGTGGATGCCGGTCAGCTGTACCAGGCATCGGCCCAGAAGGCCGGTATTCCGTTGGCGGTGGAGCGTGTGCCGGATGATGCGTTTTGGGACAACGTCTGGATGAAGCAACCGTTCGTGTCGTCCAACTGGTCGATGCGCCCGACGCTGGACGCCATGTTGTCGCTGGTGTTCACCAGCCAGGCACCGTGGAACGAATCCGCCTGGAAAGATGCCGCGTTCGATCAACTGGTGCAGGCGGCCCGTGCCGAAGCGAATGAGGACAAGCGCCGCCAGATTTATCACGACATTCAGGTCATGCTGGTGGAAAACGGCAGTGAAATCATTCCGCTGTATGCCGATGCGCTGGATGCCTGCAGCAATAAGGTCAAAGGGCTTGCTGCCATCCCGGGTTTCCCATTGAGCGGCAACCGTGCGGCGGAAAAAGTGTGGCTGGCCTGAGAGTAAAAACATGACTACAACCCGCCGATGGGGGCGCCATTCCCCACTTACGACGATGATTTTGCGTCGTTTACTGGCCGGCGCAGCGATGGCGTTGGTGGTCTCGGCGCTGATCTTCGCCGGTGTGCAACTGCTGCCGGGCAACGCCGCTACCGCGATTCTGGGGCAGACGGCTACCCCAGCGGCGGTGAAGGCGCTGAATCTACAATTGGGTCTGGATCAGCCGGCGTGGCACCGCTATCTTTCCTGGCTCGGCGGGATGCTGCACGGCGATTTCGGCCGGAGTTTCACCAGCCGGCAGAGTATCGCGCCGGTGTTGGCCTACCGGTTGGAGAACTCGCTGTTTTTGGCCGGTTGCAGCGCGGTCGTCGCGGTACCGCTGGCGCTGCTGATCGGCTTTCTGTCGGTGCGTTTTCAGGGCGGCTGGCTCGACCGGTTGCTGAATCTATTTACCCGGGTGGCGGTCTCGCTACCGGAGTTTTTTTCCGGTTATCTGCTGATCCTGATTTTTTCCATCACCCTGTTCTGGCTGCCCAGCAACAGCAGCGTCAGCGATGGTATGCCGCTTGGCGCTCGCCTTAACGCAGTGGCGTTGCCTGGTTTGACGCTGGTGCTGGCGGTGTTGGGGCATATGAGCAATATGACGCGCGCGGCGCTGATCGCCGCGCAGAATGCCGCTTATGTCGATACCGCCTTGCTGAAGGGGCTTTCCCCCTCGGCCATACTGTTACGCCACGTATTGCCCAATGCCTGGGGGCCGATTATCAATGTCATCGTGCTGAATCTCGCCTATCTGATGGTGGGGGTGGTGATCGTCGAGAACGTGTTCGTCTATCCGGGCGTAGGGCAGTACATGGTCGATAGCATCAGCAAGCGCGACATGCCGGTGATTCAAAGCTGTGCGTTGGCGCTGGCCGCCATTTATATCCTGCTGAACCTGCTGGCTGATGTGGTGGCGCTGATCGCTAATCCTCGTCTGCGTCATGCCCGGCGGTAATTTTGTCTTCCTGAGTGGATAACTACGCATGCCTGCTGTGAAATTTTCCGTGGTGCTCGGCCTGTTGGGGCTGGGCGTATTTATTGCCGTCGCGCTGCTGGCCCCCTGGCTGGCGCCTTATCCGGCGGATCGGGTGGTGGGCGGCGCCTGGCTGGGGCCGACCTCTCAAGCCTGGCTCGGTACCGACAATTTGGGGCGGGATTTGCTGTCGCGGCTAATCTGGGGCACGCGCACGTCGCTGAGCGTGACGGCGCTGGCGGCGACACTGGCGTTTGCGCTGGGGATGCTGCTGGGTTTTTTGGCCGGCGTTCAGGGCGGTTGGGTCGATCAGGTGATTTCCCGCATCAATGATGTACTGATGGCGATCCCGACGCTGATTCTGGCGCTGGTGGTGCTGGCATTGCTGCCGAAAAGCACGCTGGTCATCATTCTGGTGTTAGGCGTATTGGAAGCGACGCGCGTGCTGCGGGTGTCCCGTGCGTTGGCGGTGGATATCGCGGCGCAGGAGTTTATCGAGGTGGCGCGGATGCGCGGTGAATCGATGGGCTGGATTCTGTGGCGTGAAATTCTGCCCAATGCTTTTACCACGCTGGCGGCGGAATTCGCGCTGCGTTTCATTTTTATTCTGCTGTTTTTATCGGCGTTGTCGTTCCTGGGGTTGGGGATTCAGCCGCCTACCGCCGACTGGGGCGGGCTGGCGCGCGACAACAAGGACGGCATCCTGTTCGGCGTCTGGGCGGCGTTGGTGCCGGGGGCAGCGATTGCACTGCTGGCGGTGTCGCTTAACGCGGTGGCTGATGGGCTGATGGACCGCCATGGCCGCCAGTGGCGGGGAGAATAAGGATGAACGAATTGCTGCGCGTGGAGCAACTGCGGGTGAGCGCCGGTGAGCGTGTGCTGGTGCAGGACGTTAGCTTTACGCTGAACAAAGGCGAGGTTTTGGGGCTGATTGGCGAATCCGGCGCCGGGAAATCCACGATCGGCCAGGCTATCCTCGGCCACTGCCGCGACGGTATGCGTATCAGCGGTGGGCAGATCTGGTTTCAGGGTACCGACCTGACGACGCTGTCGGGACGGTCGCTGCGCAACGTGCGCGGTTGCCGTATCGCTTATGTGGCGCAGTCTGCCAGCGCATCATTCAACCCGGCGCAACGTATCGGCGAGCAGGTGATTGAAGCGGCGGTACGTCATGGCGTTTTGCCGCGGCAACAGGCGATTGCACGGGCGTTGACGCTGTTTGAACAGCTGTCGTTGCCGGAACCGGCCGCGTTTTTCCGGCGCTATCCTCATCAGGTTTCCGGCGGGCAGCTACAACGGGCGATGATCGCCATGGCGATGTGCGTCGGGCCGGAGCTGATTATCTTTGACGAGCCGACCACGGCGCTGGATGTCACCACCCAGCTCGGTGTATTGCACGCGATCGACGAGATGATTCGTCTTTCCGGGGTGGCGGCGCTGTACATCAGCCACGATCTGGCGGTGGTGGCGCAGATGAGCCAACGGATTCTGGTTCTGCGCCACGGTCGGCAGGTGGAAACCAGCGCGACGGCGCAACTGTTGGCCGATCCGCAACAGGCGTATACCCGGCACCTGTTGGAGGCGCAGGGAACGCCCGCAGAGCCCCGTCCGGCGTCGGGCGATACGCTGCTGGAACTGCGTGGGTTGGCGGCGCATTACCAGCAACAGCCGGTGCTACAGGATATTTCGCTGCGGCTGGCGCGCGGCCGGACGCTGGCGGTGATTGGCGAGTCCGGTTCCGGCAAATCCACCCTGGGACGCACGCTGTGCGGGTTGCTGGCGCCTGCGGCCGGCGAGATGGTGTTGGACGGCGTTCCGCTGCCGCCAACGCTGGCGCAACGAACGCGGGCCCAACTGCGGGCGGTGCAGATGATCCACCAGCATCCGGACACCGCGCTGAACCCCCGTTTACCGATTGGCGTGCAGATAGAACGGGCGATGGTGTGTTTGACCGCGCTCAGCGCAGCGCAGCGGCAGGCCCGCATTCGGGAACTGTTGCAGCAGGTTGATCTGCCTACGGAGATTGCACAACGTTACCCGGCCGCATTGTCCGGCGGGCAAAAGCAGCGGGTATGTATCGCCCGCGCGCTGGCGGCGGAGCCGACGCTGATTATCTGCGATGAGCCGACCTCGGCGCTCGATCCATTGGTAGCGCGTGAGGTGCTGGCATTGTTGCGGCAGATCCAGCAGGAAACCGGTGTGTCCTACCTGTTTATCACCCACGATTTGCATGTGGTGCGGGAAGTGGCGGACAGCGTGGCGGTGTTGCGTCATGGCAAGATTATTCGTCAAGGGGCGGTGGCGGAAGCCTTATCGCCGCCGTTGGACGACTATACTCACCAGCTGTTGGTGGCGGTGCCGGAAATGCGCTGTGGCTGGCTGCGGGAGGTAATGAGCAGTGCTGCTGCGGGCTAAGTGCTATCGCGTCTATCGGTATTGCTATTTTTGTGTGAGCCGCGACGGATGGCTCCCGGCCCACGTCGGGGTGACGTAAGGCCAGGAGCGCAATAGCGGAGCCGTGTTAGGCGCTCAGCCAGCCCAGTTTGATGACAAACAGGATGGACAGAATCACCAGCGTGATGTTGACTTCGCTTTTGCGGCCGCTCAGCAGTTTGATCACCGTCCAGGAGATGAAGCCGAGAGCAATGCCGTTGGCGATAGAGTAAGTGAACGGCATCGCCAGCGCGGTGATGGTCACGGGGGCGGCGGTGGTAACGTCGCGCCAGTCGATTTCCGCCAAACCGGAGGTCATCAGCACGGCAACGAACAACAACGCCGGTGCGGTGGCGTATACCGGCACACTACCGGCCAGCGGAGCGAAAAACAGGCTCAGCAGGAACAGCACCGCCACGACCAGCGCGGTTAGACCGGTACGACCGCCGGCGCTGACGCCCGCCGCCGATTCGACGTAACTGGTGGTGGTGGAGGTGCCCAGCAGCGAACCGAACAGCGCCGCCATGCTATCTGCAACCAATGCTTTCCCCATTTTGGGGCTGTTGCCCTGTGCATCCACCAGCCCGGCGCGGCGGGTTACGCCGATAAGCGTACCGGTGTTATCAAACACGTCCACGAACAGGAAAGCGAAGATCACGCTGATCAGACCCACGTTAAGCGCGCCCTTGATATCCAGTTGCAGGAAGGTGGGTGAGAGGGACGGCGGTGCGGAGAAGATACCGCCGAATGGCGTCAGACCGATGCCCATCGAGATAAATGTGATGCACAGAATGCCGATCAGCACTGCACCGGTCAGGCGGCGCGCTTCCAGTACCACAATCAGGATGAAACCCAGCAGCGCCAGCAGCGGGCCCGGTTTGGTCAGATCACCGATGCCGACCAGCGTGGCCGGGTTGTCCACCACGATGCCTGCGCCTTCCAGTGCTATCAGCGCCAGAAACAGGCCGATACCGGCGGCGATGGCGGAGCGCATCGGCAGCGGGATGCTGTTGATGATCAATTCGCGGATTTTGAACAGCGACAGCGCGAAGAACAGTACCGCGGAGAGGAATACCGCACCCAGCGCTATCTGCCAGCTATAGCCCATGTGTAACACGACGGTATAGGTGAAAAAGGCGTTGAGGCCCATGCCCGGCGCCAGCGCCACCGGATAGTTGGCGATAAAGCCCATCAATGCCGAGCCAATCGCGGCGGCCAGACAGGTGGCGACGAACACCGACCCTTTGTCCATCCCGGTGGCGCCGAGGATGGTGGGGTTCACAAACAGGATGTAGGCCATTGCCAGGAATGTAGTGATCCCTGCGATGACCTCTGTACGCACCGTGGTGTTGTGCGCCTTGAGCTGGAACAGTTTTTCTAACATTTTTTGTCTCTCTAATAGTGCCTGATGATTCGTGCGTAGTGATGCCGAGGCGCTGGGGCGCCGTGTTTGCCTTCAAAATACGTGCCGATTGTTTTTATGGAACAGCATATGCGGGGCATATTATGTTGCGTTGTCCGCTTTTCGGCCATTGTCATAAAGCAATTAATGTGCCGGACGTCAGCGAGGTTGACTCAGCCGCCCGCTGCCGGAAACGGCGGCAACTGGCGGAAGATATTGACCAACCCTTCAGACCAGGCTTTGCGGATGGCGGCGAAGTAGGGATCGTTTTCGGTGATGCGGTGCTGTTCGCTGCTATCAAAACTGCCGGTACGGTAAATCATCACGTCCAACGGCAGGCCGACAGACAGGTTGCTGCGCAGCGTGGAGTCGATGGAAATCAACGCGCAACACATGGCCTGTTCCAGCGAGGTATTCATCGTCAGTACGCGGTCGATAATCGGTTTGCCGTACTTGCTTTCGCCGATCTGGAAGTACGGGGTGTCCGACGTGGCTTCGATGAAGTTGCCTTCGGGATAAATGTGGAACAGCCGGGGGGACTCACTACCGATCTGGCCGCCTAACAACAGGTTGCAGCCGAAATTAGTGGTACTGCCGTTTTGTTGGGACTGACTGTCGCGGTGGATGACTTCGCGGATAGTATCGCCGAGCAGTGTGGCGGCGTCGTACAGGGTGTCGACCTGCATCAGGTTCGGGCTATGCCCGGCCTGAATGCGGGCGCTCAGCAAACTGATAATGCTCTGGGTGGTGGCCAGGTTGCCGGCGGACTGGATAACCAGAACCCGTTCTCCCTCCTGCTGGAACACATGAAGTTTCCGGAAGGTTGCAATGTGATCGACGCCAGCATTGGTGCGGGAATCGGAAGCAAAAACCAGCCCGTCGGACAGACGCATGGCCACACAGTAGGTCATACAACACCCTTTGATTAACAGTTCGCGCTATTGCTGCTGCTGTATCTGTTGCTGTCGCTCGAACAGATTCACCTCAGCTTCTGAAAACATCTCTTCACATCCGCCGCCCAAACGGCTGCCGCGTACCGGGCAGGCGTCGAGATAATCCAGCCCGACCGCCAGCCGCAAATGCTGGCTGAGCTTGCGAGTCTTATTGGTAATGTCGAAGCTGCGCCAGCGTCCTTCCAGCCAGACTTCGGCCCAGGCATGCATCGCGACATGCCGGGTATCCCGGCTATAGACGTAACCGCTGACGTAGCGCGCCGGGATGCGCAGGCTGCGACAGCAGGCCAGGAATACGTGGGTATGATCCTGGCAAACGCCTTTTTCGCCGGCAAACGCGATGGCTGCGGAGTCATGCACCTGAGTTGCGCCGGGAGTATACGGCATTTTCAGTAGCAATTCCGCCATCAACTGGTTCAGGCTTTCCTCCGGTGCGTCCTCCCGAAAATAGCGTTTGGCGAACTCACGGATGGCATTGTCTGCGTCGGTCAGCGGGGTAATACGTAAAAATACCAACGGCGACAGCAGCTCATGCTCTTCTTCGACCACCTCATCAGGATTATCGGCGATCTCCACCACGCCTTGCGCATGAATGGTGATGTCCTGATGAGGGTGATCCAGCGTCAGTACGTGCATCAGATTTCCGTAGGCATCGGTAGTGGCTACGGCCGAGGCAGGCAACGTCAGTTTCCAGTCTTTGATCTGTTGGCCGGCGGAGCTTTTCGGCGTCAGCCGCAGGTACTGGGTGCTGAATTTCACTTCTTCATCGTAGCGATAGTGCGTCAGGTGGTTGATGATGAGTTTCATAGCGCCTCCAGATAGGTTTGGCGGATGCTGTCAGCCAGTTCATTGATTTTGCTTAAAAAACGATTGAGGTACTGCTGCAACTCCTCTTGCAGTACGTCATCCATTGAGCCGAAGCGCAGTTCAACGTGCAGCAGGTGCGCCAGACGCTGCGGCACCCGAGCCCGTGCGCTGCCGATCATTTCCAGCTGCTGTACCAGATCGCCGACGCAGGCGTGCAGCGAGCGGGGCACATCGTTGCGCAGCACCAGCAATTCCGTCACGGTTTCCCGGCTGATGGGCTGGCGGTAGATGCTGTGATAGGCCTCGCGGGCGCTGACCGCGCGCAGCAGGGTATCGAGTCGATAGTATTCGCGTACCGGATCCGGATCGTTATTGAGCTGTTGATCTTTCACCACCAACAACTGCGCGGTGGCAAAGGCTCGCTCAATCAGGGTGCCGATACGGATAAAACACTGAGCGTCGTTGCGTAACAGCGTGCCGAACATGGCGCCGCGGAACAGGTGGGCACGCTCTTTCACCCAGTCGAAAAATCCATCGATCCCGATCTTGTCCACCCCGGACTGACGTAGGTTGCGGATGTCGATGCGGGTGGTGTTGACGCACTCCCACACTTCGGAGGAGAGGCTGCCCCGCACCGCGTGGGCATTGTTCCACGCCATTTCGATGCAGCTGTAAATACTGCAAGGGTTGTGGCTGTCCAGCGCGAAGAAATTCAGTAGGTTGTTCATAGTGAAACGGGCATAGCGCGCCTGAAACAGTTCGTGCGTGAACGTCAGGTTGAGCGGCAGCGCCAAATCGTTCTGTTGTTGATTGTGTCGCGGCATCATCGACAGTTTGTAGGTCACGTCCAGAATACGGGCGAAGCTCTCCGCGCGCTCCAGGTAACGGGCCATCCAGTACAGTTCGCTGGCGGTACGGCTTAGCATGATTCGTCCTCCTCCATCACCCAGGTGTCTTTGGTGCCGCCTCCCTGAGAGGAGTTCACCACCAGCGAGCCTTCTGTTAGCGCGACACGGGTCAGCCCGCCGGGCACCAGCCGGATCTCTTCGCCGTAAAGCGCAAAGGGACGCAGGTCGATATGACGCGGCGCCAGCCCTTCTTCAACGAAGGTCGGGCAGGTGGATAACGCCAGCGTTTCCTGCGCGATGTAGTTGCTGGGATTCGCCAGCAGCCGTTCACGGAAGTCTTCGATTTGTTGCCGGGTGGATTTTGGCCCCACCAGCATGCCGTAGCCGCCCGCGCCATGAACCTCTTTCACCACCATGCTGCCGAGGTTGGCCAGGACATAGCCGAGATCTTTTTCATCGCGACACTGCCAGGTGGGGATGTTGCCGAGGATCGGCTCTTCCGACAGGTAAAACCGAACCATTTCCGGCACGTAGGGATAGATGGACTTGTCGTCCGCCACGCCGGTGCCGATGGCGTTGGCCAGTACCACGCCGCCGGCACGGTACACCGACAGCAGCCCCGGTACGCCGAGCATGGAATCGGCGCGAAACGCCAGCGGATCAAGGAAGGCATCGTCGATGCGGCGATAGATTACATCCACCCGGCACGGGCCTTCGGTCGTGCGCATATACACAGCGCCTTCTTTGACAAACAAGTCGGCGCTTTCCACCAGTTCGACCCCCATCTGCTGGGCCAGAAAACTGTGCTCGAAGTAGGCGCTGTTGAACCGGCCCGGCGTCATTACGACGACCGTGGGGTCGTCCACCTGTGTACTTTCCCGCAGTGTTTGCAGCAAGTAACCCGGGTAGCGTTCCACCGGCGCGATATGCTGGCTGGCGAACAAGTCCGGATATAGGCGCATCATCATTTTGCGGTTTTCCAGCATGTAAGAAACGCCGGATGGCGTACGCAGGTTGTCTTCCAGTACGTAATAGTTACCGTCGCTGTTGCGTACCATATCGATGCCGGTGATATGGGCATAGATGTTGTTATGCAGATCGACGCCCTGCATGCAGGGTTGGTACTGCTCATTGGCCAGAACCTGTTCCCGGGGGACGATACCGGCATTGAGGATGTGCTGATCGTGGTAGATATCATGGAGGAAGGCATTGAGGGCTTTGACCCGTTGACGAATGCCCAGATCCAGCATGCGCCATTCGTGGGCGGGGATGATGCGCGGTACGCTGTCGAACGGTATCAGCCGTTCGGTTCCCCCCTCCTCGCCGTATACATTAAAGGTGATGCCAACCCGGTGAAACAGCAATTCCGCCTGTTCTTTCTTCTGACGAATGGCGTGCTGGTCGGTCTGTTGCAGCCACTGCCAGTAAGCATCGTAGTGCCGACGTTGCCGGCCTTCTGCGGTGAGCATTTCATCGTAGTAAGGCGCGGTAGGAAGCGTCATTTTTATCATTGTCATCTCCTGCATTCCGCTTGACGAAGATACAACGACAGATGCGAAAACCATGCCATGGTGCTAAATATCGCCATTATTGCAAGGATGGCGGGATATTTGCGCAATAGTGGTGCGAATAGTGACGTGTCTGCCTTATTAACGGGCGTTGGATCTATTTTATGGTGCGATGATGAATGCGATTGCACCACGTAGGGAAGGCGGTGCCCGGATTTGAGTCAACATTAGCCAGCAATATTGAATAAATTCATTGCGACAAAATGTTGCGTATTGCGATTTAATGTTCTACTCTGCTACTGAGCTATAGCGTATAGATACGATTAAGACGATTAAGACGATTAAGACGATTAAGACGATTAAGACGATTAAGACGATTAAGACGATTAAGACGATTAAGACGATTAAGACGATTAAGACGATTAAGACGATTAAGACGATTA
>NZ_JAAWVW010000011.1:0-132952 GCF_014855505.1 Musicola keenii
ATTCTTGTGTTTTCCATACCCAAGAATAATTATCAGGGTAATTTTTAGAGAGATAAATTTATTTACTTACATGGCAAAAAACATAATAAAACCTCTAACAATCGCCAAAAGAGGGGAAAACCAACCAGATAAAAGTGACAACCCCTGCCTAAACCAAAACTATAAAATATTTTCCCCGAACAAACCGAGACGTAAAAAAAACGTCATCAATTCGCACACGAAAATATTCAAAAATAATATTTTCAATTCACCACAATGAATAATCACCAAAAAAAACGAATACTCTATTTTTATGTAGCTTATTAAGCCTCACGCAATAAAGCAGCCTAATAATATCCATTACGCCACTTAATTATAAATACTAATTATTGGTGAGATAATGTTATCCGCCATACTATTAGGCAATATCATGTACCGCGTCGTCGCGCCAGACGACGATCCGATTCCGTCCCCCAGCGCCTTATCCAGACACTGCGACACCTCGCTGAAATGTGAGCGTAATCGCATTTTTACCCATAATTGACTACAATGGCGCGCCCGTTACACCAGATCAGGATCCCGCTATGACATCCGTCTCACCCTCGCGCGCCACCGCCTGGCTGCGTGTGGTCACATTGGCTATCGCCGCGTTTATCTTCAACACCACGGAATTTATCCCGGTCGGCCTGCTGAGCAATATCGCCGACTCTTTCCAGATGAAGACTGAAGATGTCGGGTTGATGATCACCCTGTACGCCTGGATCGTGGCCGCGGCCTCCCTTATCTGTATGCTGTTAACCAGCGCCGTTGAACGACGACGCTTGCTGATCGGTATTTTCGGGCTGTTTATCATCAGCCATCTGATCTCTGCCGCCGCCTGGAGCTTCAATGCTCTGCTGCTTTCCCGCATCGGCGTGGCGCTGGCGCACTCCATTTTCTGGTCGATTACGGCCTCGCTGGCGATTCGTCTTGCCCCGCCGGGCAGGCGTGCCCAAGCGCTGGGGCTGATCGCCACCGGCTCGTCGCTGGCGATGATCATCGGATTACCGCTGGGACGTGTGGTGGGGCAATACATGGGCTGGCGCACTACGTTTGTACTTATCGCCGTCGGCGCCACTATCGCGCTGATTCTGCTGGCCCGCTTGCTCCCACGGTTGCCCAGCGAGCATTCCGGCTCACTCGCCACTCTTCCCACACTGTTCAAGCGCCCGGAACTGGTGACTATCTACCTGACCACCGTGATGGTGGTGACTGCGCACTTCACTGCTTACAGTTATATCGAGCCGTTTATCCAAACGGTGGCTCAGTTGCCGGAAAACTTTACCACCTTGATCCTATTGCTGTTCGGTATTGCGGGCATCGGCGGCAGTATGCTCTACAGTCGCTACAGCGAACGCTTTCCCGCCGGTTTCATTATCACGGCGATGCTGTTGCTGGTGCTTAGCCTGACACTGCTAAAACCGCTGTCCGGTTATCCGCTGGGGCTGACGCTGCTCTGTCTGGTATGGGGACTATCCATGATGGCGTTAGGGCTGGCGATGCAGGCTCGGGTGCTGATGCTGGCGCCGGACGCCAGCGATGTCGCGACATCAATTTATTCCGGGTTGTTTAACCTCGGTATCGGCGGCGGCGCGTTACTGGGCAATATGATCAGCCTGCACCTGAGCATGGACAAAATCGGTTATATCGGCGCTCCGCTGGCGCTGCTCCCACTGTGCGGCATGCTCGTCGGCGCTTATCGCAGTGTGCACCCGACCCGAGCCTGATGACACACTGCGAACCGATACCGCTCGCATTTCAACGGCGGCACGCAGGGAACGCACTGAGTGCTTGCAATAAAAAAGCCGACCATCAGGTCGGCGTCAGATTGCTGACAACTCCGGCAACTGTCATCAAACGGTGATAATGGCATGGAAGAGTAAAGCGTCCGCGTCAGGGATCGCGTGGCTCGAGCTTACAAGGATGTACTCGCAGCGCCTTTACGATCCATCCATTATCGCCGCACGTTATCGCCGCACATTGTCGGCAATAAAAAAGCCGACCCTCAGGTCGGCTTTTCACTGCCTAGAGCTTGAGCGCTTAGTGCTGTTGATGCTCCGGGAACGTCATCTCGCTGTATTTCACCGTCTGGCTGCCTTTGGTCAGGCGATAACTAAACCAGATAACCAGAAACAGCGGAATACCGATATAGGTTGCGGCCACCGCGTTCCAGTCAATCTTGTCCGCCAGAAACGCCTGGTAGTTCTGCCCCAGCGTGATCACCAGACACAGCACGAAAGCAAAAATCGGCCCCAGCGGGAAGAACCCGGAACGGTACGGCAGCGCATTAAGATCGCGTCCCTGTAATACATAACCACGCCGGAAACGGTAGTGGCTGATAGCGATGCCCAGCCAGGCGATAAACCCGGTCATACCCGATGTATTCAACAGCCACAGATACACGCTCTGATTACCGAACATAGACGTCAGGAAACATAACCCAGCCACCACTGTCGTGGCATACAGCGCGTTACGCGGCACCCCGCCCTTCGATAAGTGTCCGAAGCAGGCCGGCGCTTTACCTTCCTGCGCCAGGGTGTACAGCATACGGGTCGAAGCGTACATCCCGGAGTTGCCCGCCGACAGCACCGCTGTCAAGATCACCGCATTCATCACCGCAGCGGCCGACAGCAGCCCGGCGTTCTGGAACACCAGCGTAAACGGGCTGACGCTGATGTCCTTGACGTCATTACGCAGCAGGCTTGGGTCGGTATAAGGAATAATCAGGCTAATGATCAGAATAGCGAACACATAGAACAGCAGAATACGCCAGAACACCTGCCGTACTGCGCGTGGAATATTGGTTTGTGGGTCGCGCGATTCACCGGCCGCCACACCAATCAGTTCGGTGCCTTGAAATGAGAAACCGACAATCATCGCCACGCCGATCATCGCGGAAAAACCGCCGGCGAAAGGCGCATCGCCAATCTGCCAGTTATGCCAGCCGGCGTGCTCGCCGCCTCGCAGGATACCGGTGATCATCAATACACCGATGGCGATAAACAAAATAACGGTGGCGACCTTGATCAGTGAGAACCAGTATTCCGCTTCGCCGAACCCCTTCACCGACACATAATTCAGCAGAAAAATCAGTGACAAGAATAGCGCACTCCAGATCCAACCGGGGGCATCCGGGAACCAGTACCCCATCACCAGCTGTGCGGCGACCAAATCCACCGCGATGGTGACTGCCCAGTTGTACCAGTAGTTCCAACCCAGCGCGAACCCGAACCCTTCGTCGACATAGCGGGCACCGTAGGTCGCGAAAGAGCCGGAAACCGGCATGAACGCCGCCAGCTCGCCTAGGCTGGTCATCAGAAAATAGACCATCAACCCGATCAGGGCATAGGACAGCAGCGCGCCGCCTGGCCCCGCCTGCGACACCGTCGCACCGGAAGCGACGAACAGACCGGTACCGATCGAGCCGCCAATGGCGATCATCGTCAAATGCCGTGCTTTTAACTCGCGGCGTAGTGTTTTATTCCCCTGATCCGGGAGTTCGGTAGAATGTTGAGCCATAACAATCCTGCTGCCCATAAAAATTGAGGGCGGATTGTAACAAATGAGGTTTAGCTGGATAGTGATTCACACCGATTATAAGAGAGCTTCATAACTCGGCGTCAGTCATAAGAAAATCATCTGGAAATATGATTGCCACCGGGCCGGGTTCCCAGTGGCAGCGGCAGGATTAGCGGCAATATTCAAGAAAGGAGTGCAGCACGCCGGAGAGATGCTTTTGCCGGTGGTGCACCAGATATAGCTTGCGCATCAACGGTGGCAGCGGTATCGACAGTTCGACCAACGTGCCGCTGTCCAGTTGATCAGCTATCACTCGTCGTGACAGGCAGCTAATGCCAATGCCATGCCGTACCGCATGCTTAATGGCCTCCGAGTTGCCCAACTCCATCACCAGCCGAAAATGCGGCAATGTCGCCAGCAACAGATGATCCAACACTTCACGGGTGCCGGAACCATGTTCTCGCAAGATCCACGGGGCATCCGCCAGCGCCTCCAACGTGACCTGGCCAATCAGCGGATTACCTGGCGCGCAGAAGACGACCAATTCATCGTCCAGCCACGGCTGCGTAATCAGGTCGGGGTGATGGCATGGGCCTTCAATCAGCCCCATATCGGCCTTGAACTCTGAAATGGCGTTCACGACATCCAGGGTGTTGCCCACGGACAGCTCCAGCGGAATATCGGGAAAATCCTGACGATAGCGAGCGATCACCGCCGGCATCAGATAATTGCCGATGGTGCTGCTGGCGTAAATGCGCAACGCACCGTTGTCCCGTCGAAACAGTTGCTCAATTTCGGAGGATTGCTCCAGCAATGACAACGCGCGTGGGTAAAGCAAACGGCCGTGTTCATTCACCACCAACCGTTTGCCGACGCGATCGAACAATTGCACGCCGAGCTGACTTTCCAAATCGGATAACGCCGCACTCACGGCTGACTGCGACAGCGACATCGCCACCGAGGCCTGCGTCGTCGAACCGCTTTTCAATACCTCAGTGAACACTTCCAGTTGACGTAAAGTGATATGCATAATAGGGCTCTTATCGTAAATATCTATAGGTTATAAATATATAATCAATTTCTATTTTAAAGCGTCCGATCATAGGCTGGGCCCTCAACCTCATGATTCGGCAGGCAGGGTTATGCTTCCATTTTCTCCCAACATTCTTCAGTTACAGTCTTACTATCGGCTCCGGCACACACTGACCGGAATGCTCCTGGTCGGGGTACTGACAAAAATTATTCTGTCTCTTTGCGTCTTGCCCGCTGTCGCCGGCATGCGCCTCGGCTCCCTCACCCTGGCGATTTTAGTCGGCATGGCGGTGGGAAATACCCTCTACCCCCAACTGCATCGCTACTGCGATGAAGGCGTTCAATGGTCCAAACACCACCTGTTGCGTTGGGGGATCATCCTGTACGGATTCAGGCTCAGCCTGCAGCAAATCGCCGCTGTCGGTGTTGTCGGCATCCTCATTGACGTCATCATGCTCAGTTCCACCTTTCTGCTCGCCTGCTGGCTTGGCCAGCGCCTGTTCCGACTAGATCAACAGACATCCATGCTGATCGGCGCCGGCAGCAGCATCTGCGGCGCCGCTGCCGTGCTCGCCACCGCGCCGGTGGTAAAAGGCTCGGCGGATAAAGTCGCCATGGCGGTCGCTACCGTGGTGCTATTCGGCACGACATCCATGTTTCTTTACCCCTGGTTTTATCAGCATCTGATCCAGTATAGCGGCGCCCTTTTCACCGCGCCGGAGTTTGGCGTTTATATCGGTTCAACTGTTCACGAAGTAGCCCAGGTGGTGGCAGCAGGACACGCCATCGCTCCCGATACCGAAAACATGGCGGTGATCGGTAAAATGCTGCGGGTGATGATGCTGGCGCCATTTCTGTTTTTGCTGAGCCTGTGGCTAAAACGCCGTCAACCGGCGATCAGCACTGACAACACCTCTATGGCCGCCAGTTTTCCGTGGTTTGCGCTGGGATTCGTGCTGACATCCTGCCTCAACTCATTAAATTTGTTACCTGCACGCTGGATTGATGAATTATTGCTGCTGGATAACATTCTGCTGACCATGGCCATGGTCGCACTGGGTATCGCCACCCGCTTCACCCTGCTGCGCGCCGCGGGATTACGGCCGATATTGCTGGCTCTCGTTCTGTTTATCTGGTTGGTGTTGGGCGGCGGCGCCATCAATCTGGCCGTTCAGCATCTGTTTTCCTGAACGCTAATGTCATAATGCATGGGCCCCATAAAAAGGAGTCAGACCATGAAATATGTTGGTGCCCATGTCAGCGCCTCCGGCGGTGTGGATCAGGCCGTTATCCGCGCCCATGAAATCGGTGCTACCGCCTTCGCGCTATTCACTAAAAATCAACGCCAGTGGCAGGCGCCGCCGCTGACCAGCGCAACTATCGACAGTTTTCGCGCCGCCTGTGAGCAATACGGCTATTCCCCGGCGCACATCCTGCCGCACGACAGCTATCTGATCAATTTGGGCCATCCGGATGACGATGCGTTGCAAAAATCCCGCTCGGCGTTTATCGATGAACTGAGCCGCTGCCGGCAGCTGGGGCTGACATTGCTGAATTTTCACCCTGGCAGCCACTTGCGCCAGATTGACGAGCATCCGTGTCTGGCGCGCATCGCCGAATCCATTAATATCGCGCTGGCGGCTACCGAGGGCGTGACGGCGGTAATTGAAAACACCGCAGGCCAAGGTAGCAATCTCGGCTTTCGCTTTGAGCATTTGGCAGAGATCATCGACGGCGTGGAGGACAAAAGCCGGGTCGGCGTGTGCATTGATACCTGCCATGCCTTCGCTGGCGGCTACGATCTGCGTACCGAAGCCGACTGCGTGCGTACCTTCGCCGAATTGGAGCGTATTGTGGGCTTTCGCTACCTGCGGGGAATGCATCTCAATGACGCCAAAAGTGAATTCAACAGTCGGGTGGATCGTCACCACAGCCTGGGGGAAGGTAACATCGGCAAAACCGTATTCCGCTACATCATGCGCGACGATCGTTTCAACGGCATTCCAATGATTCTGGAGACCATCAACCCGGCTATCTGGGCGGAAGAGATCGCCTGGCTGAAGTCACAGCAACTGGACGCCAGTGCCGACGCCCCCGGCTGATTTGTTCTACATCATCATGTAGTGATCTGATGAGCATAAAAAACGCCAGCGCGAAGGCTGGCGTTTTTACATCCGTATGCGGGTTGCGCACCGGGTCAGGTCAGACTTTGACTAAATCAAGCTTTGACTAACTGCTCGTCCGGGCGTTTCAGCACCGCGTACAGCACGCCAGCCACCACCGTACCGGCGATGATCGACAGCAGATACCCCACAACCGGTGTAATCGCACCAGGGATCAACAACACGAACAACCCACCGTGCGGCGCCATCAGTTTGGCACCAATCGCCATGGAAGTAGCACCGGTCAGCGCACCGCCCAGAATACAGCACGGCAGGACACGCATCGGGTCGCGGGCGGCATAAGGGATCGCGCCTTCAGAAATGAAGCACAACCCCAGCACCACTGCCGCTTTACCACCTTCACGCTCGTTGGCGCTGAATTTTTTCCCTGCAATAAAGGTCGCCAGGCCCATCGCCAGCGGCGGCACCATCCCCGCAGCCATAACGGCAGCCATCGGCGCATATATCTGGCTACTCAGCAGCGTAGTACCGAACACATAGGCTACCTTGTTCACCGGGCCGCCCATGTCGGTACACATCATACCGCCCAGAATCGCCCCAAGAATTACCGCGTTGGCGGTACCCATGGACTGCAACCAACTGGTCAAACCGGTCAGAATTTTCGCCACCGGCGTACCCACCACGTAGATCATGATAAGGCCGGTAATCAGCGTGGCGAATAACGGAATAATCAGGATCGGTTTCAGCGCCGACATACTCTGCGGCAACGATACATGGTTACTGATGGCGCGCGCCAGATATCCCGCCAGGAAACCGGCGATGATCCCACCGAGGAAGCCGGCGCCCGTGCTGACCGCCAGCATCCCACCGACCATACCCGGCGTCAGGCCCGGACGGTCAGCGATCGAAAACGCGATGTAACCCGCCAAAACCGGCACCATCAGCGCAAACGCGGAACCACCGCCGATCTTCATCAGCGCCGCCGCCAACGTGCCTTCCTCCTTGAACGCGGTGATCCCGAACACGAATGACAACGCGATGCACAGCCCCCCCGCCACCACCATCGGCAGCATGTAGGATACGCCGGTCAGCAGGTGACGATAGGGGCCGGTACCGCCTTTTTGCGCAGACTCGCCGCCTGTGGCGGTGTTGCCTTGCGTAGCAGGCTGGTACGGCTTCGCTTCGGCCACTGCCTTATCAAATTCCTGTGCGGTTTTCTTCAGTGCCAGGCCGGTAGAGGTGCGGTACATTTTCTTGCCGGCGAACTTACTCAGGTCAACCTCAATGTCCGCCGCAACAATGACCAGATCGGCCTGAGCCACTTCTTCGTCACTGATGGGATTGCCGGCGCCCACGGAGCCGCGCGTTTCCACTTTCACCCACCAGCCTCGTTTTTTGGCTTCGCTTTCAATCGCTTCAGCCGCCATGAAGGTGTGGGCTACGCCGGTCGGACAAGCCGTTACCGCCACAATACGTTTAGCTGACGACGGTGCTGACGCCGCCGCAACGGCCGGTGCCGTGTAAGGCTGAGCTTCAGCTTTGGCTTTTTCCAGGAATGCGGCGGGCTGGCTCAGTGCCAGCTCCACATCCCCGGCATAGACGTTCTTGCCATTCAGACCACTGTCGGCCTGTGCCGGAGCACCCAGCACGATGGCCAATTCTGCCTCAGCAAGTTGTTCGGTGAGGGTAAGCCCTGCGTTAGCCGCAGCAGCACCGAGCAAGTTCTTCACCAGACGGCTTTTCGCCAGTCCCAGTGACTTATCGAGTATCAGCAGCGTTTTCATTGTTTATCTCCTGCTGTCAATTAAACGGTTTCAGATCAACACGCGCCATCATCGCAGCCAGCTGCGGTCGATCGGTAATACCCACATTGCTCTGACTAACCGCCAGTGCTGCCACTGCCGTTGCCAGACGTAACGTATGTTCACTGGACTCACGCATCAACAAGCCATAGATCAATCCCCCCACCATGGAGTCACCCGCACCGACTGTACTGATCACTTCACACGCCGGCGGTTTCGCCAGCCAGGCGCCCGATGCATTCACCCACAACGCGCCTTCCGCTCCCAGCGAAATCACGACGTGAGCAATGCCTTGTTCACGCAGCGCGTGCGCCGCGTCCACGACTTCTGCCAACGTGGTCAACTTGCGACCCGCCCAGATTTCCAGCTCCCGGCGGTTCGGTTTCACCAACCAGGGTGAGGCTTTCAGGCCAGCGACCAGCGCTTCGCGGCTGCTGTCAAAAATAATGCACGGACACTGACTGCGCAGGCGGGACATCCAGTCGGTGAAATCGTCCGGATTCACGCCGCTCGGCAGACTGCCGCTGACAGCAACCATATCGAACTGCCCCAACCAGCTCAGCGAATCATTCACGAAACGCTGCCAATCCTGCTGGGTAACTTCAAAACCGGAGAAATTCAGATCGGTGACATCACCGTCCTGCTCGGTCAGCTTGACGTTGATGCGAGTACGTCCGGCGACTACCTGGAAGCGGTTGGCAATGCCCAGTTCACTGAACAGTTGCTGAAACCCATCCTGATTGTCTTTACCCAGGAATCCACCCACCGTGACATCAATCCCGAGATCCTTGAGTACCTTGGCCACATTAATGCCTTTGCCCGCCGCGTGCAGACCGGTGGTTTGCACCAGATTCACTTCGCCGCGTTCAATTTGCGGGCAGTACCCCACCAGATCATAAGCGGGATTCAGGGTAATGGTGGCAACGCGACGACTCATGCTGCCCCCTCGCCAAGACCGGATTGGATCGCTTCACCGATCGCTTTCAGCGCAGCTTCAGCATCATCGCCGTTGGCAGTGAAGCGCAGGCGGTGCCCGCATTTCACACCCAGAGCCACCACCTTCATCAGGCTGCGACCGTTGGCCGGCTTACCGGTACCGTCGAGATTGGCCACGGTGATCTCGCTGGAGAATTGTTTGATGACGTTGACCAGCGTCGCACCGGGACGGGCGTGCAGACCATGTTCGTTACGGATAACGAATTCTGCGGCCAGTGCGCTGCTTTCTTCAACCGTATCGCTGGTCAGCAACGCCATCAGCGTGGTTTCGTCTGCGTCCAGCAAGCGCGCGGCTTTACCGGCGATCAGCAGATTGCTGAGGTAATCCAGCGACGCCAACACTTGTTCATCTGCGGCGGAAACCGTCAACAGCAGCGCCACTTTTTCGCCGTCTGCCGCGAAAGGCTCAGCCGGGCGGCTTACCGCCAGCGCGCTAACTTTGTTGCCTTCGATACTGTCACTCAACCAAACGCCCTGCCCCAGGTGCAGTGGTTTAGCCGCAACGGCCGCGCTGACGAAACTGGCGTCAACCGCGCCGATCTGCTGAAGACGACCGGCGTTCAGCGCCTGCAACGTCACCAGATTGTCAGTGGCTACATTCAACGAAATCAACGACGTGTCGAAACGGAATTCGCCGGCGGTTTTCTCTCCCATCAGCAGGCTGCGCAACTCTTCAGCCGATGTGGTCGTGGCCAAACGCGCAGCCACGCTGTCGTCGCTCAATACGTGCGTCAGTTGGCGCAGCAGCGCCAGATGCTCGTCGGAACGAGCAGCGATACCCAGCACGACATAAGCGGTCTGGTCATCTCCCCAGGCGATACCCTGCGGAAATTGGAATACCTGAACACCGGTTTTCTGCACCAGATCGCGGGTATCTGTGGTGCCGTGCGGGATAGCAATCCCATTGCCCAGATAGGTTGAAGTCTGCTGCTCGCGTTGAAGCATTCCGGCCACATAGCCTTCGCTGACGCAGCCAGCCTGAGTGAGCGCAGCAGCAACCTGTTGAATTGCTTCTTGTTTACTGTCAGCGCTCGCGCCCAAATGAATGTCATGTTGTGACAACTGAAACATGGTTCTCCTCGCTCGCTGAACTTGAATCGTTTCAGCTTTCATGAGAAAAAATTGCCGATTTTTTGTGGACGTCTCAAAAGTTACCGCTGAAACGTTTCAAAAATTCTGCGGTTTTCACTATTGCTATGCAAGCATTCTCCACAAGTGATAGCGCGAATCTTAGAGGTTACGCACATTTTTAGAAACTTGACGCCACGAATTTAAAGATTTGATAACAATTGCTGAATGCCTGCTGAAAAGGAAAAAATTGAAACCATTTTTCGTTTTCGTCCCGTGGGCGTAACATAGCACGCTTTCATTTTCGCACTGACAGCCCCCCATCGACCGCATGCCCATTTCAGCCAGCACAACTCGTCGTCTGCCAGATCTGACCGCGTCAGCCTTTCTGGTTATTGCGTTTCTCACCGGAACTGCCGGTGCGCTTCAGCTCCCTACGCTCAGCCTGTTTTTGTCGACGGAAGTACAGGCTCGCCCGTTTATGGTCGGGCTGTTTTATACCGGCAGCGCCGTCATCGGCATTGTGGTCAGCCAAATTCTGGCGGCATATTCCGATCGTAAAGGCGATCGCAAAATATTGATCCTGCAATGTTGCCTATTGGGCGTGCTGGCCTGTCTGCTGTATGCCTGGAACCGCAACTATTTCGTCTTGTTGTTTATCGGCGTACTGCTGTCCAGCTTCGGTTCCACCGCTAACCCGCAACTGTTCGCACTGGCGCGGGAGCATGTCGACCGCACCGGTCGCGAAGCCGCTATGTTCACGTCTATCATGCGCGCCCAAATTTCGTTGGCCTGGGTCATCGGCCCGCCAGCCGCCTTTGCGCTGGCGCTGGGTTTTGGCTTTACGGCGATGTACCTTACCGCCGCCTCGGTATTTTTGCTGTGCGGGGTACTGGTCTGGCTATTGCTGCCGTCTATGTCGAAATCGCAGATGAAAGCGGCGGCAGTGCTGGAGTCACCTCGTCGTCACCGTCGGGATACGTTGTTGCTGTTTATCGCCTGTACCCTGATGTGGACTTGCAACGGCATTTACCTCATCAATATGCCGCTGTATCTGGTGCATGAACTGCAATTACCTGAAAAACTGGCGGGCGTGATGATGGGCACCGCCGCCGGGCTGGAGATACCGGTCATGTTGCTGGCGGGGTGGCTGACAAAACGACTTGGTAAGCGCCGTTTGATGCGGCTAGCTGTCACCGCAGGGTTGATGTTTTACATCGGGTTGACGCTGCTGAACACATCATGGACGCTGCTGGCGCTGCAACTGCTGAACGCTGTATTCATCGGCATACTGGCTGGCATGGGCATGCTCTACTTTCAGGATCTGATGCCGGGTCAGGCCGGTGCCGCCACTACGCTGTTTACCAACACAACGCGCGTAGGCTGGATCATCTCCGGTTCGCTTGCCGGTTCCGTGGCTGAAATCTGGAGTTATCATGCCGGTTTTGCCATCGCGGTGTTGATCCTGGCGGGCGCGGGATACTGCATGTGGCGCATTCGTGACGTCTGATCCCGGCACGGGTTATGGCATGGTGTTTTCTTCCAGCGTAAGCAGATAATTCATCGCAGCGCCTTTTGAATCGCAGCACATCTCTTGTTCAGGTTGCAATCCTCTGCATACCGCTGGTCGCAACGGCGATGTGAAGATACGGCAACGCATCCGTTCATCCAGATGGATGCAGGGCGTATTGGCAGGTTTTCCTTGCGGCATGCCGGGTATCGGGCTAGAAATCGACGGGGCGATGCAGCAGGCACCGCAATCAGGGCGGCATTCCATCATTAACTCTCCGGGAAACGCAGGTCGGGCAAGACTATCAGGCCGCTTCTCGGGCGGCTACTCTTTCCGCGTTTGGCGCTGAAGCGCGGTTTTACAAATCTCCCTTGCCTGAACTCGGCGGCACGAGTAACGTGTCGCCACTTGACTTTCTCTCCCTATATTTAAGGTATTTTTTTCATGGCAAGAGCGAATGAAATCAAACGCGGCATGGCCGTTAGCTACAATGGTAAACTGCTGCTGGTGAAAGATATTGATATTCAAAGCCCCAGCGCGCGCGGCGCCAGTACGCTGTACAAAATGCGCTTTTCCGATGTCCGCACCGGTCTGAAAGTCGAAGAGCGTTTCAAGGGGGACGACATTCTGGACACCATCACCCTGACGCGCCGTTCGGTAAACTTCTCCTATGTGGACGGTGATGAGTACATCTTTATGGATGACGAAGACTACACACCGTACACCTTCAAAAAAGAGCAGATCGAAGACGAACTGCTGTTTATGCCGGAAGGCGGCATGCCCGGCATGCAGGTACTGACGATGGAAGGCCAGGTGCTGGCGCTGGAACTGCCGCCGACCGTGGATCTGGAAATCGTCGACACCGCGCCCGGCATCAAAGGCTCATCCGCCTCCGCCCGTACCAAGCCGGCCACACTGAGCTCTGGGCTGACCATCCAGGTGCCGGAATACCTCAGCTCCGGTGAAAAAATCCGCGTCCACATCGCTGAGCGCCGTTACATGAGCCGCGCCGACTGAGTCGCCATACCCTCGCCGCCCGTTATCCGGGCGGTTTTGCCATTGACTTCGGGAGACAGACTGTTGACTAACGTAAACGTAATCACCGGTTTTCTCGGTAGTGGTAAAACCACCACCATCCTCCATCTTTTAGCACAGAAACCGCAGGACGAAGTTTGGGCGGTATTGGTGAATGAATTCGGCGAGATCGGCATTGACGGCGCCCTGCTGGCCGACAGCGGGGCAGTGCTGAAAGAGATTCCCGGCGGTTGCATGTGTTGCGTCAACGGCCTGCCGATGCAAGTTGGTCTGAATATGCTGTTGCAGCAGAAAAAACCGCACCGCCTGCTGATAGAGCCCACCGGGCTCGGCCACCCGAAGCAGATCCTTTCGTTGCTGACTTCCGAGGTCTATCAACCTTGGCTGACGCTGCAGGCCACGCTATGTCTGCTTGATCCACGCCAGCTTGGCGAGAGCCGTTACACCGAGAATGAAAACTTCCGCGATCAGCTCGCAGCAGCGGATATCATTATCGCTAATAAAGAAGATACTTGGCAGACGGCGGATCGGGATGCGCTAGCCGCCTGGTATGAACAGCAAGGGCAGCAGCGTCGGCTGATCACCGCCCGGCAAGGCGTTATCGATATCGCCCTACTGAATGCGGCGCGCGACAACCACCACGAGTTGCCCGACGGCACGCACCACCATAGTTCGTTACCGCGACAAGGGTTGGCCGCACTCAAACTGACAGGTCAGGAAAACTGGCGACGAGCGTTGAATCAGGGCCAAGGCTATTTCGCCTGCGGCTGGGTTTTCAGCGGCGAAACCGTCTTCGATACCGCGCGCTTGCTGGACTGGGTGCGCCTGTCCCCCGTCAGTCGCGTTAAAGGGGTAATGCGTATTCCCGAAGGTACGCTGGTCGTTAACCGGCAGGGATTTGATCTGCGTATTGAAACCAAGTCGCTGCCTCCACTCGACAGCCGCATTGAGTTGATCAACGAGTCAGAAGCGGAATGGAACATGCTTCAGACACAATTGTTACAGTCTCGTTTAAAATAAGCCGTGTACGCTATCCGTCTGGATATCATTGACAAGAGTTTTTTAATATATGTCAAAAGGCAATGTACTGCTTATTTTATGCTGCAACATTCTGGGTTTCGCGCTGTTTTTCTCCTGGTACCTCACCGGACAGGGAGGCCTCTGGTTTGAGATAGACAAGCGCCTCTTCTTCTATTTCAACCAGCATCTGGCCTCGTCTGCCGCTTTTCTGCAACTGGTGGCCGTTACGAACAATCGAGTATTTGACGCTTGTGCGCTACTGGTGATGGGGTTGCTCTACCTGCATTATTATCTGCCGGCGGATCATGCCGGGCGCCGACGTATGCTGCTGATCGGCGTCATCATGCTGTTAACTGCGGTAGTGCTTAATCAATTGGGTCATCTGATTCCGGTACAACACGGCAGTCCCACCCTCTATTTCACCGATATCAACCGCGTCAGCGATTTGACCGGCGTTCCGACCAAAGATGCATCCAGCGACAGCTTTCCCGGTGATCACGGCATGATGTTGATGGTTTTTGCCGCGTTTATGTGGCGTTACTTTGGTCTGTCCGCATTCATCGGTAGCCTGGCGATCACCCTGCTCTTCGCAACACCACGGGTCATGATTGGCGCCCACTGGTTTACGGATATCGCCGTGGGCTCGCTGTCCGTGGTACTGGTGGGGCTCAGCTGGTGGTTACTGACGCCAGCCAGCGACCAGCTTCTCGCCCTGTTCGAGCGCCGCCTGCCCGGTCAAAGCGCGTCCCGCTAAACTGCCAACGAGGTTCACGCCGCCGACAGACTATCCTTCCTGTATCGTCGGCGGATTACTTTCCCTGAACGCATTATTGGTGTTTTTTCGCGCTAAATTACTACCCAGAAGGTTCCATACAGTTTTTTATGTCGTTCTGATGAAATATTTCATCACGAAATCATATAAATAAAAAAGGCAAAAAAACTCGCAATCTGTTTTTCATTACTGTAGGCTCACCCGAGTCCGCTATTTATAGGGGTCATCCGACCAGTAGCAGAAATATTGTGCGGCGTTGCACAGTTTAGCCGACGAATAATTGTCCTATAAATAGTAGTGCTTTAGTCTGACCTTCGTTTTTCGTTTGGTAATAACACATAGCGATCATCCCGATCGTTAAGGACAGCAAGGGAATATAAGAATAATGGTCAAATCTCAACCGATTCTGAGATATATCTGGCGGGCGGTGCCTGCCGTCGCGGTAGCAGTCATGTTATCCGCATGTACAACTAATACAGCACTCAACAATCAAACTGATAGGCATGTGGTTACTGGTGGTGACCCTTCACTACAAGCCTCTCAGGATGAATTCGAAGCGATGGTTCGCAATGTTGAAGTGAAGTCCAAATTGCTTGAGCAGTATGCCAGCTGGAAAGGTGTTCGTTACCGGCTTGGCGGCGATAGCAGAAAAGGCATTGATTGCTCAGGCTTCGTTCAACGTACCTTCCGCGAACAATTCGGTATGGATTTGCCGCGCTCAAGCTATGAACAGCAGGATATCGGCGAAAAAATCCAACGCGGTAAACTGCGCGCCGGTGATCTCGTCGTGTTCCATGCCGGTTCAACCGGTCGTCATATGGGAATCTACCTCGGCAATCAGCAATTTGTTCATGCCTCCACCAGCATTGGCGTCACTATTTCCAGCATGGATGAAGGCTACTGGAAAAACCGTTACCTTGAGGCACGTCGCGTCCTGAAACCGGCAACGCCCCACAGCTGATTCCTCCGCATCCTTTGTTGTTTATACCAAACGAAAATGAATAAAACGCCGCTCGTCAGACAGCGGCGTTTTTTATGTTCGGTATTGACCGGGCAGATCCACGCGGCACGCGGATTATCTGTAGGCCCATGCTCATTTTTATGATAAAACAGACTCCGCGCATCAACGCTGATTGTCTGTAATATCAGAGACTTCAGGCCATGCCATGCCCTTCAGCAGGATAACTGGCTTGTATAAAGACGGCGGACTTATCGGCGCTATCGGTCAATATCTGACATCAGGAGTTTGTCATTTCGATGCTAAAACCTATTGTTACCGCTCTTCTGCTTACCGCCGGTTCCTGGATGGCGCACGCAACCCCCACCACACTGCAGGCATTTGCTTTTACTACGCTGGGGACGCCCAAATACAATAGCCAATTCACCCATTACGATTACGTCAACCCCAATGCGCCCAAAGGAGGAAGCATCACCCTTAGCGCACCGGGCACCTTCGACAACTTCAACCGCTATGCACAGCGAGGGTTGGCGGCGGTCAGAACAGAAAATCTCTATGATTCGCTATATGTCAGTTCGGAGGATGAAGCCGGCAGTTACTATCCGCTGGTTGCACTCAACGCCAGCTATGCCAGCGACTACAGCTGGATTGAAATCGCCATGAATCCGCAGGCGAGTTTTCACGACGGCAACCCCATCACTGCAGCTGATGTCGTGTTCACCTTCAATATGTTCATGACGCAGGGCGTACCGCAGTTCCGTGTGTATTACAAAGGCACTGAAGCCAAAGCCAGCGGCCCCCTTACAGTACGGTTCAGCTTTGCCGAACCCGATAAGGAAAAAATGCTGGGGCTGCTGACGCTCCCCATCATGCCGGCGCAGTTTTGGAAAGATCACAAACTGAGCGATCCGCTTTCCGCACCGCCGCCGGCAGGCGGCCCTTACCGCATCAGCGATTACAAAACTGGGCAGTATGTTATCTACAGTCGGGTTCCCGACTATTGGGCCGCCAACCTGCCGGTCAACAAGGGGCGGTATAATTTCGATCATATCCGCTATGACTACTATCTGGACGACAGCGTCGCCATGGAAGCTTTCAAAGCAGGCGCGTTCGATTTTCGTCTGGAAGGATCCCCTAAACACTGGGCAACCCAGTATGAAGGTGGCAACTTCACTCGTGGTTACATCGTAAAAAAAGACCTCACTAACCAAGCGGCGCAGGATACACGCTGGCTAGTGTTCAACATTCAACGCCCGCAATTCAGCGATCGCCGGGTACGTCAGGCGTTGTCGCTCATGTTCGATTTCAACTGGATGAACAAGGCGCTGTTCTTCAACAGTTATCAGCGCGCCAGCAGCTTCTTCCAGAATACCGAGTATGCCGCGCAAGGTGTGCCGGATGCAGGGGAACTGAAATGGCTGACGCCGCTAAAGGACAAGCTGCCGCCGGAGGTGTTCGGCCCGGCCTGGCAACCGCCGCAGTCTGACGGCAGCGGCTATGACCGTAATAACCTCCGCCAGGCGCTACAGTTGTTGCAGCAGGCAGGATGGGAACTGCGCGGCGACAAGCTGGTCAACAAGCAAACCGGCGCACCCTTTCGCTTTGAGCTCATGTTGTCCACCGCCTCCAATTCGCTTTATGCGCTGCCGTTTCAACACAGCCTGCAACGCCTCGGCATTCAGATGGACATCCGTAGCGTAGATACACCGCAATTTACCAGCCGAATACGCAAACGTGATTACGACATGATGCCCAGGCTGTTTTCGGCAACGCCGTATCCCAGCTCAGATTTGGCGATTCTCTGGAGCTCGGCCTATATCAACTCCAGCTATAATGCGCCGGGTGTTCAGGATCCGGCCATCGACCGTTTGATTGACGACATTGTTCGCCATCAGGGCGATAAAACAGCCCTGCTGCCGTTAGGGCGGGCGCTGGATCGGGTATTGACCTGGAATCAATTCATGATCCCGCTGTGGTTCACCAATCACGATCGCTTTGCCTACTGGAATAAATTTGCTATGCCGGCACAGCGCCCGGCTTACACGCTGGGATTCGATAGCTGGTGGTACGACGCCGATAAGGCCGCCACACTACCGGCGACGCGCCGATAAGGAGTGCATGTGGGTACTTATCTGTTACGCCGACTGTTGCTGGTGATCCCTACGCTGTGGGCTATCATCACCATCAATTTCTTCATTGTACAAATCGCGCCGGGCGGGCCGGTGGATCAGGCTATTGCCGCTATCGAAATGGGCCAGGGCAGCGGTTTTGGTACCGGTGGCGCAGGTGGCGGCATGGTGAAAATGCCGGGCGGCGGCATTCCTTCGGTGGAAAACACCTATCGCGGCGCGCGCGGCCTCGACCCAGAAGTCATCGCCGAGATCACTAAGCGCTACGGTTTCGACAAACCGCTCCACGAACGTTACTTCACGCTAGTGTGGAACTATATCCGTTTCGATTTCGGCGACAGTCTGTTCCGCGGCGCATCAGTCGTGTCGCTGATCAAAAGCAGCATGCCGGTATCGATCACGCTCGGTCTGTGGAGTACGTTGATTATTTATCTGATCTCCATCCCACTGGGCATCCGCAAGGCCGTCCGCAACGGCACGCCGTTCGATGTCTGGAGCAGCGTGGTCATTGCACTGGGTAACGCCATTCCCTCATTCCTGATAGCCATACTGTTGATCGTGATGTTCGCCGGGGGCAGCTATCTGGATTGGTTTCCACTGCGCGGCCTGGTTTCGCCCCAGTTCGACAGTCTCCCCTGGTACGGCAAAATCACCGACTACTTATGGCATATCACGCTACCGGTGCTGGCAACGGTGATCGGCGGTTTCGCCACGCTGACCTTACTGACCAAAAATGCGTTTATGGACGAGATCCGTAAACAGTACGTCGTCACCGCCCGCGCTAAAGGGCTGGATGAAAAACGCATCCTGTATCGGCACGTATTTCGCAACGCCATGCTGCTAGTCATCGCCGGTTTCCCCGCCACCTTCATCAGCATGTTTTTTACCGGTTCGGTACTGATCGAAGTGATGTTTTCACTTAACGGTCTGGGGTTGCTGGGTTACGACGCCACCTTGCAGCGCGACTACCCGGTGATGTTCGGCACACTGTATATCTTCACCCTCATCGGCCTGCTGCTGAACATCATCAGCGATATGACCTACACGCTGGTAGACCCGCGTATTGACTTCGAGGATCGCCAATGAGTCGTTTAAGCCCCATCAATCAGGCTCGCTGGGCACGTTTTCGCGCCAACCAGCGCGGCTACTGGTCGCTCTGGATTTTTCTGGCGGTCTTCATCACTACCTTGTTTTCCGAGTTTATCGCGAACGACAAGCCGCTGTTGGTACGCTATGACCAGCAATTTTACGTCCCGGTATTGATGAATTACAGCGAAACCACTTTTGGCGGCGAGCTCTCTACGCCGGCGGACTACCGCGATCCGTATCTGGCCTCCCGCATTGAACAACACGGTTGGGCGCTATGGCCGCTGGTGCGCTACCACTACCGTACCATCAACTATGCCGCCGACCTGACCTTCCCTTCGCCGCCGTCGCGCCAGAATCTGCTGGGTACCGATAGCCAAGGGCGTGACGTACTGGCACAGGTGCTGTACGGATTTCGAATTTCCATGTTGTTCGGGCTGGCCCTGACCCTGGCGTCCAGCCTGTTCGGCATCGTGGCCGGCGCAACGCAAGGCTATTACGGTGGCCGTTTAGATCTGTGGGGCCAACGTTTCATCGAAGTCTGGTCCGGTATGCCAACGCTGTTTCTGATTATCCTGCTCTCCAGCGTGATCCAGCCCAATTTCTGGTGGTTGCTGGGGATCACGGTATTGTTCGGTTGGATGCAACTGGTCAGCGTCGTGCGCGCCGAATTTCTACGCACCCGCAATTTCGACTATATCCGGGCGGCGCAGGCGATGGGCGTCAGCGACCGAGCCATCATGTTCCGCTGCATGCTGCCCAATGCGATGGTGGCGACACTCACCTATCTGCCGTTTATCCTCTGTGCCTCCATCACTACCCTGACTTCACTTGATTTTCTGGGGTTCGGCTTACCGCTGGGATCCGCGTCGTTGGGCGGCCTGCTGTTGGAAGGGAAAAACAACCTGCAGGCACCCTGGCTGGGTATTACGGTCTTTCTGGTGCTGGCGATCGTGCTGTCCCTGCTCATTTTCATCGGCGAAGCGGTACGCGACGCCTTCGACCCAGGCAAGGTGCATTAATATGAGCACTCCATTACTCGATATTCGCGAACTCAGCGTCGCATTTCGTAACGGCGGACAGGAACGTCAGGTGGTCGATCGGGTGTCACTTGCGGTCCACGCCGGAGAAACGCTGGCGCTGGTGGGCGAATCCGGCTCCGGCAAAAGCGTCACCGCATTGTCGGTACTGCGGCTGTTGCCCTCCCCGCCCGTGGTCTATCCCCATGGCGATATTCTGTTCGAAGGCGAATCGCTGCTGTACGCCGACGAACCACGATTACGTCACATCCGCGGCAACCGCATCGCCATGATTTTTCAGGAACCGATGGTGTCGCTCAATCCACTGCACAATGTTGAGAAACAGCTGGCTGAAGTGTTGTCGCTGCATCGCGGCATGTCTCGCGAAGCGGCGCGCAGTGAAATTGTCACCTGTCTGGAGCGTGTTGGTATTCGGCAGGCACGTACCCGGTTGAAGGATTTTCCTCACCAGCTTTCCGGCGGCGAACGTCAGCGTGTGATGATCGCCATGGCGCTGCTGACGCAGCCCGATTTGTTGATTGCTGACGAGCCGACGACCGCGCTGGATGTCACCGTGCAGGCACAAATCCTGGCCCTGCTTAAAGAACTACGACAGGAACTGGGCATGAGCTTGCTGTTCATTACCCATAATCTGAATATCGTACGCCGTCTGGCGGACAACGTCGCCGTGATGCAAACCGGGCAGTGCGTGGAACAGAACCAGACGACGGCGCTGTTTGCCACGCCACAACATCGTTATACCCGGCAACTGTTGGATGCAGAACCCAGTGGCCTACCGTTGCCGTTGAACAACGACGATGCGCCACTGCTGGAGGTTCGCAAGCTGGAGGTCGGCTTCCCGATCAAACGCGGGTTACTACGGCGTACCGTCGCAGAAAAAACGGTGGTTAAAACGTTGGGTTTCAGCCTGCGGCGCGGCGAAAGCCTGGGGCTGGTGGGCGAATCCGGTTCAGGCAAAAGCACTACGGGTCTGGCCCTCTTGCGCCTGCTCAACAGCCGCGGCGAGATCTGGTTCGACGGACAACCGCTGCACACCTTCAACCGTAAGCAGATTCTGCCTTTCCGCCGCAGAATCCAGGTGGTCTTTCAGGATCCGAACTCCTCACTCAATCCGCGTCTGAACGTCGAGCAGCTTATTGCCGAGGGGTTGCGGGTACACCACACGCTGACGCCGCAACAGCAGCAGGCCCGCGTCATTCAAGCAATGCAGGAAGTAGGGCTCGACCCGGAGAGCCGTCATCGTTATCCATCGGAGTTTTCCGGCGGGCAGCGTCAGCGCATTGCCATCGCCAGAGCGCTGATCCTGCAACCGGAATTGCTGATTCTGGATGAGCCGACCTCGTCGTTAGATCGCACCGTGCAGGCACAGATTCTGTCGCTGCTCAAACAACTGCAACAGACACACCATCTGGCTTATCTGTTTATCAGCCACGATCTACAGGTGGTGCGTTCGCTGTGCCATCAGGTCATTGTGCTGCGTCAGGGGGAGGTTGTGGAACAGGGGGATTGCCAACGCATCTTCAATCATCCCGGCAGTGACTATACCCGTCAGTTGTTATCGCAGATCGACGGCTAAACACCGGAGGATGGGCAGATGCCGGCTCGCCCTGCCCCGAATAATGTGTGGTAACGGCGCAATGCCCCGAAACGGGTTGGGCGGCGGTAGCCGCGAGGTCTGCTGATCAGGCATCACGTCGTACCGGGTCAAACGAGGCATTGCGGATAGCGGGTCTTCGAACATCATGAGTATTCGCATGTCCGAACACACATTGGGAAAACGGCGACAAAAAAACGCAGCGTCAAGACGCTGCGTTTTCGTTTAGAAAGGATACCGGGCGCAAACCGATTCAGCGATGGCGACGCCGACATCTTTTAGCCGGCATAACGCGGTGCTTTCATCCTGCCGGTGCAGGAACAGACAGGGTTCACGTTCCCATTCCACAATCGCGCACTGAACCTGAATCTCATCCAGCGATTGCTGCAGCTGACGCATGATATAACATGCGTCCTCACCATCATGGCTTAATAATTTAAAACCAATCAGCGGGTTGTCATCGGCATTATTACCCATGGTATTGAGCGGAACAGGCTCAACGTTGACGCCAGTAAAACCGGATAACCAGCGATAACTTTGCGGCAAACGATGAACTACCGAAAGTTGGAGATTATTCACGACAGTTTTCCTCGGCCAGACAACAATTCACAAAATTATAACATAACAAACTCATTGTCTTTGCTTTGCGTTTCACTTTCGCTCACCAATCAGAAACGAAAGAGCAACATTTTTATAATGAAAATAGTTTCGAACTGACATCACTGGCAAAATTATTAAAAAAATATGTTATGACGATCACGAATTTGAACGATTCGGGGGCTATATGTAACCTTTTACCCCGCACACCTCAACCATTTTTTTTTATTTTGTTTACTTAACAAACAAAACATTCACAACCAAAGAACATATCGACTCATCGATTCGTCGCCTTCAAACCTCTGCCGCACGATGCCGCCCGGCGAACAGAAACAACGCGAAAGCCGATACGGAACAAAACGCCATCGAACCCACCATAGGCCAGGCGCTGTGAAATGAAACCAGCGACAACAGCGCGCCAAGCAACGACCCCAGCCCAAAGCGCAGCGTCCCCGCCAGCGATGAAGCGGTACCGGCCATATGAGGGAAATCATCCAGGATTACCGCCATTGCATTCGACGCAACCGTCGCTACACAGCCGACAAACGCCGCCACGCCAATCACCAACGGCAGAAACCCCAGATCAAACGCACACACCACAATCAGCCACAGCCCCATAGCAAACTGGATAGTCAACCCCAGGCGGAACATAAACATCGCCCCCATACGCGACACAATGCGGCTGTTCAGCAGGGTCATCATGAACAGAAATACAATATTGAGGGCGAAGTAATAACCAAAGTGCTGGGGTGATACGCCGTTGAGATCAATGTAAACAAACGGCCCTACGCTCAGAAAGGCGAACATACCGGAAAACGACAAACCGCTGGCCAGCATGTAGCTGAATACACGGCGATGACGGAATAGCTGGAAAAAATTGCCGAGCGTCGTGCGCAGATGAAACCGTTGTCGCCGGGCAACCGGCAGCGTCTCAGGAATAAACCATCCGATCAGGATCGTCGCCACCAGCGCCGCCACCGCGATCACCCAAAAAATGGCATGCCAGCTCAGCCAAAACAGCAGCGCGCCCCCAACGATCGGTGCCAGCAATGGCGCGACCGTCATCACCAGGATGACAAACGACATCATGCGGGAGAACTCATCCTTCGAAAACATATCCCGCATCAGCGCATTGATCACCACACTGGCGGATGCCGCCGACAGGCCATGCAAAAAGCGCATATGAATCAATTGCTGCACGGTCTGAGAAAGCGCACACGCCGCCGCCGCCGCCGTAAACACCAGCACGCCGCCCAATATCACCGGTTTGCGGCCAATACTGTCCGACATCGGCCCGTAGAAAACCTGGCCGATGGCAAAACCGAAGATGTAAGAACTGAGCGTCATCTGCACGCTGCCGGGATCCACCGAAAACTCTTTGGCGATCACCGGCAAAGCGGGCAAATACATATCGATGGCGATCGGCATCAACATCGAGATCAGACCCAAAATAAAAATCAGTCCGACACGCGAGGGAGGGGTAGATTGCACGGAAAAGGGTTCTCCTGGTAGATGACAAACGGCTTGTGACGGGCATCCTGCCCGGAGAACGGGCGGCTAGCGCCCGATGCTGTCCACTTCTTCCTGGGTCAGTGCCCGGTATTCGCCGGGTTCGAGACTGCTGTCCAGCACAATCGCGCCGATACGCTCACGGTGCAGCGCCGTCACATGGTTGCCCACCGCCGCGAACATACGCTTCACCTGATGATAGCGCCCTTCACTGATCGTCAGCCGCGCCAACTGCTCGTCGAGCACCTCCAGCACGGCGGGCTTGGTCAGGTCTTTTTCGCCATTCAGCTGTATGCCGGCGGCAAAGTGCTCCACCGTTCCCGGCTCGATAGGCCGATCCAGCGCCACCAAATACGTCTTTTCGCAATGATGCTTCGGCGAAGTGATGCGGTGTGACCATTGACCATCGTCAGTCAACAGCACCAGACCGCTGGTATCGATATCCAGACGACCGGCCGCATGCAGCTTGTGCGCTACCGGCTCATTGATGAAATACAGGATGGTGGGATGGTCGGGATCATCGGTGGAACAGACATACCCTTGCGGTTTGTGCAGCATGAAATAACGCGGCCCGGTCTGCTGTACCAACGGATTACCGTCGAACGCCACCTGATGCGCCGGCGCCAGTTTGAACGCCCCGTTTTTAATGACTTCGCCATCGACCGTCACCCGCTGAGCACGCAGTTCGCGCACTATCAGTGACCGGCTGATGCCTAACTGCTGGGAAAGAAATTTATCTAATCGCATTACTCTGTTATTGCCTGTTGTTGTGGCCTGCGGCGGTTTTCGCCTTCAATCTTGATATAACCCGTCATTTTTCGCGGACATAACAGGTATGATAAAGGCAACTTTAACCCTATCAGCAAAACCGGTTTCAGTCGCAGATGCTGACGCGCCATGACACCGTCAGGAGCCCTATTATGTCATCGATTCACGGCCATGAAGTATTACATATGATGATGGCTGCCAACAGATCCTTTACCACCGAGGCGCTGGTCGCCGCGATCGAAGAGCACTTCGGCGCCGACGCCCGCTTTCATACCTGTTCCGCCGCCGGCATGACGGCCGCGGCGCTGGTGCAATTTCTGGCTGACAAAGGCAAATTCATTCCGCAAGATAACGGCTTTACCACGCACGAGAGCAAAATCTGCCGTCATTGATGTCCTTCACATTACGCCCGTATCAGCAGGAAGCGGTTGACGCCACCCTCGCCCATTTCCGCCGGAGCCACAGCCCGGCGGTGATCGTCCTCCCCACCGGCGCAGGCAAAAGCCTGGTCATCGCCGAACTGGCGCGGCTGGCGCGAGGCCGCGTGCTGGTACTGGCGCACGTTAAAGAGCTGGTGGAACAGAACCACGCCAAATATCAGGCGCTCGGGCTGGATGCCGATATTTTCGCCGCCGGGCTGAAACAGCATCAGAGCCAAGGTAAAGTCGTTTTTGGCAGCGTGCAGTCCGTCGCCCGCCACCTCGACCGTTTCGACAGTGCTTTTTCCCTGCTGATCGTGGACGAGTGTCACCGCATCGGCGACGACGACAATAGCCAGTACCAGCAGATTATCAATCACTTGCGTAGCGTCAGCCCGCCACTACGCCTACTTGGCCTGACCGCCACCCCCTACCGGCTGGGAAAAGGCTGGATTTATCATTACCACTATCACGGCATGATCCGCGGCGACGAACAGTGTCTGTTTCAGGACTGCATCTACGAACTGCCGCTGCGTTACATGGTCAAGCACGGTTTTTTGGTGCCGCCGCAGCGTCTGGACATGCCGATCGTCCAGTACGATTTCAGCCGGTTAGCCGCCAACCACAGCGGGTTGTTCAACGAAGCGGATCTGAATCTTGAATTAAAACGCCAGCAGCGGGTAACGCCGACTATCGTCCGGCAGATTGTCGACTACGCCGCCGAACGACGCGGCGTGATGATCTTCGCCGCCACGGTGGAACACGCCCGCGAAGTGGCAAGCCTGCTGCCCGCAGGACAAGCGGCGCTGGTCAGCGGCGAAACGCCGGCCCAGGAACGAGATAACCTCATCGCCGCCTTCAAACAGCAGCAGTTGCGTTATCTGGTCAATGTCTCGGTGCTGACCACCGGTTTCGACGCCCCGCACGTAGACGTTATCGCTATCCTGCGGCCAACCGAGTCCGTCAGTCTTTATCAGCAGATCGTCGGCCGTGGACTGCGGCTGGCGCCTGGCAAGACCGACTGTCTGATTCTCGATTACGCCGGCAATCCGTTCGACCTGTACACGCCGGAAGTTGGCCAAAGTAAACCGCACAGCGACAGCCAGCCGGTGCAGATATTCTGCCCACAATGCGGTTTCGCCAATATGTTCTGGGGGAAAGCCACCGCCGACGGCGCCGTCATCGAGCATTACGGTCGCCGCTGCCAGGGCTGGCAGGAAGACGAACGGGGAGCGCGCCAACAGTGCGATTACCGTTTCCGTTTCAAAAGCTGCCCGCACTGCGGGGCGGAAAACGATATCGCTGCCCGCCGGTGTCATCAATGCGAAGCGCTGTTGGTGGATCCAGACGATATGCTGAAAGCGGCGCTAAAACTGAGGGACGCGCTGGTGCTGCGTTGCAGCGGCATGGCGTTGCAGGGCGGTAGCGACACCAAAGGCGAGTGGCTAAAAATCACTTACTACGATGAGGACGGCGCCGATGTCAGCGAACGTTTCCGATTACACTCCCCTGCGCAACGTGCGGCATTCCAGCATCGCTTCCTGCGTGTACATCTGCGGGCGCCGGGCATCCCGTTTGAATGGCGCAACGCGCAGGATCTGATCGACCGGCAGGATAATTTGCGTGCGCCGGATTTCGTGGTGGCGCGACGACAGGGCAAATTCTGGCAGATCAGGGAAAAGATTTTCGACTATCAGGGCCGCTATCGCCGCGCCCATGAACTGCGCAGCTAACATCGCCGTGGTTTCGTTTGCCCTACAGGCCATATTCCGCTAAAATTTCGCCCGCTTTTGTCCGGTCTGTCGTGCTAACGCCGCCAAACGGATACAAGCAAAGTATCCTGCCTGCCGCTGGGTCGCCTGCGGCAGGTTCACTTTATTCAAGTAGAGAAAGCAATGATTACTATCAACGCAGAAGTACGTAACGAGCAGGGTAAGAGTGCGAGCCGCCGCCTGCGCAACACCGGTAAATTCCCCGCTATCGTTTACGGTGGCAACGAAGCACCGGTTTCCATCGTGCTGGATCACGATATCGTTAAAAACCTGGAAGACCGCAACAGCGCCGCGCTGTTTGGCGAAATCGAACTGGTTATCGACGGTAAAGCCACCAAAGTAAAAATCCAGGCTGTACAGCGTCATGTGTTCAAGCCGAAACTGACTCACATCGACTTCGTGCGCGTGTAATCACGCAACGACTCATTCAATGAGCCAGCCAAAACGCCGCACTTGTTGCGGCGTTTTTGTTTTCGACTTTCCCCTGTGCTCTTTGCTCTCTGCTCTCGCCCAATAGAAAAAGCCACCGTCGTTACACGGTGGCCAGCGATCTACCATGACGTTTCCGATCCGCCTCAGGCGTGGCTGCCTTGCACCACCATCCCGGAATCCTCGTCCTGAGCGGTTTTCGGCGGCTGGATAAACAGGGTAATAATCAGCGACACCACAGACAACAGCGCGATGGCGATAAAGGTACTGTGGAATCCCCCCAATGACGCAGCGATAAAAGAACCGGCCAACGGCCCCAGACCAAACCCCTGATAGATCAAGCCGTAATTGTTACTGTGATGTTTGAGCCCGAAAAAGTCGGCCACAATCGCCGGATAGACGGTGATATTGCCGCCGAAACAAAAGGCGACCGCGCCGGTGCACAAAAAGAAGGTCATGGCGTTCAACGGCAGAAAAGCCATCACAGTCACCGCCAGCGTAGTGACCAGCAGCGTGAAATTCAGTACCCGCAAGCGGCCGACCTTATCAGACAAATACCCCAGAATCAGACGCCCCAGCGTATTACAAACAGCGATGGCGGATACGGCGCCGGCAGCGGTCATCACGTCCAGTCCCGCCATTTTCACGCCGATATCCTTGACGATACCGATCAGATACAGGCCGCTCATGCACGAGGTGAAGAACACCACGAACAGCAACCAGGCTTCTTTGCGCCGCAGCATGGCGCCGACGGTAAAGTTGACGTTGCCCGCCGATTGCGCGGTCAGCGCGGGTTGCACCGGCGCATCCTTCAGCAACTGCGCACCCAGACAAATCATCACCAGCGCCATCGCTCCCCACCAGAAAAAGGTCTGGGAGATGCCGACGTGGCTCAACAATGCGCTGTTGATGTATTTAAACAACAGGCTGCCGGTGCCGTAGGCGCCGACGGAGACCCCGGCGATCACCCCCTTACGCTCCGGAAACCATTTGATCAGATTAGACAGGCTGGTGATGTAGGCGGTGCCATCGGCGAAGCCGACCACTACCCCCACCAGCAGCCATAACAGCGACAATGATGACACCAATGACGTCGCCATCAGCGCCAGGCCCAGGACCAGGCCGGAAATCAGCACCAGACGGCGGATACCGATACGCTCCTGAATGCGCCCGGCGAACAGGGTGGCAAAGGCCAGAAAGAAGCTGGTCAGCGAGAAGGTGGTCGCGACGGAACTGAGAGGCCAGTTGAATTTATCCACCAACGGCTGGTTGTAGAGGCTCCAGGTGTAAATGGTACCCAGTCCCATTTGGGCCAGGACGGTACCTGCAATAATGATCGCGCGATTTGCCGGTTTGCTGTTCATTCCGGTCCCCTTGTGTTCTGGTGTTAATGTGAAGCAGGCGCTGCCTGCCGAATGACGCCAGTATAAAGAGGAGGAAAAACCCTGAATCCAATAAGGGCATGAACTGCGCCAGACAGGGAATGAAATGCCACAACAGCGGCATCAACTGCCCCCCAAAGGGGTTGACACTGCCGCCGCCACATTGTGAGACCGGTCACATTTTCTGATTACAACCGCATCAACTGACGGAATTCTTTCACCTTACTGCGACTGACCGGCACCTGAAAATCCAGATCGCTCAATGTGAGGATATAGGTATTGTTGAACCAGGGTTCTATTTCACGAATTTTGCTCAGGTTAACGCAATACGAGCGATGACACCGAAAGAAATGCGCCTCCGGCAACCGGCTGCAAAATTCGGTGATGTTCATCGACATCACGAACTCGTCGCGCCGGGTATAAACGAACGTCAGCTTCTCATGGGATTCCGCGTAATAAATATCGTGGATGTTAGTCACGATGATGCGCTTGTCCTTGACCAGATTGATGGTCATCGGCGTGGGGCGTGAGGCGCCGCTTGCCGTCGGCTGCACCTGCTGCTGGCGCCAGGCGGATTCCAGCTTCTGCAACATGCTGACAATCCGGCTTTCATGGTATGGCTTGAGGATATAGTCGAACGCCTCCAGCTCGAAGGCTTCCACTGCGTGGTTTTTATAGGCGGTGATGAACACAATCAGCGGCCGATGGGCGAACTGACTGATGTTTTTCGCCAGCAACACGCCATCCAGCGATGGGATGTTGATGTCGAGAAAAATCACATCCACCCGGTGATCCTGTAGATACTTGAGCACATCCAGCCCGTCGTCGAATACCGCGTCCACCTCAATCTGGCTATGTTGTTTAATCAACCAGCTTAATTCCTGCTGAGCCAGAAACTCATCTTCCACAATGATCGCTTTCATGCCTGAACTCCCGATACCGTCAGAAAAGCGACGCGACGGCATTTTCGGCCGACGCCGCGCTGTCTTTGGTAATAAAAAAGGCGATTTCCGTCCCCGGTTCCAGCCGACGAATTCGTAACCCATCGCCATACAGCAGCCGGATACGATGGTGCACGTTCAGCAGACCAATTTTGTTGCCCGGCATCTCGTTGCCCGCCACGCGGGCGATGACCTCATCGCTGATGCCGTTGCCGGTATCACGAACCGCCACACGGATGCGCTCGCCCTCATCGCGGATACTGAGCACCACCACGCCGTTGCCCTTACAGGGGCGGATACCGTGCACGATGGCATTCTCCACCAATGGCTGGATCAGCAAACTGGGAAGCCGGCAATCGACCTCTTCATCAATGTCGTAAATCACCGTCAGCTTATCGCCAAAGCGCGCCTGCTCGATGGCGATATAGTCCTTGACCTGATACAGCTCGCTTTTGATGTCGATCAGCGTGTCATCATCACGCTCCAGGTTGTAACGCAGGTAGCGCGATAAATTGATGATCAACTGGCGGGCGGTGTCCGGATTCAGCCGAATCGACGTAGAAATAGCGTTCAACGCATTAAACAGAAAGTGCGGGTTAATCTTGCTCTGCAAGGCGCGCAACTCCGCTCGGTTGGCCATCTCCCGCAGTTGTTCAGCGCGCGATACCTCAAGCTGGGTGGAAATGATTTGCGACAGGCCGATGGCCATTTCCTTCAACGACCAGGTTATACGGTGGGCACGGCGGTAATAAATTTTCAGCGTACCGGTAATCTCGCCCTTTTCCCGCAGCGGGATCACAATCATTGAGTGGATTTCTGGCGTGCGATAAGCTTCATCGTTGTTTTTTATGATGATTTTCCCACCTTTCAACGCCTGCTGTGTGGTCGGGCTGAGGTCGCGATCGCCGCCGTGATAATTTTCCTCCCCCACGCCGACATAGGCCAACACCTGGCTGGTATCGGTTATCGCGACGGCGTCCGCGTCGATGTCCCGGCAGATAATCTCACACACGTTGCGCAACGAACGACTGTTGACATGGCGAAACAGCGGCAACGTTTTATTGGCGATATCCAGCGCCAGTTTGGCCTGACGGGCGGCGATGGCCTCCTTTTCGCCCTCGACGCTGCGGATCAGCAACACAATCAGGCCGATGCTCACCGTGCCCAGAATCATCGGCATCGCGATCCGGCTGACGATATCCAGCCCCAGCGAAAACGGCCTGGCCCACAGCGCCACCAATAGCATGGTCAGCGACTCACACAGCATGCCGCCCACAATCCCGACCCACCAATGGCGCTCACGAGCAATGCGCAGATGTATCCAGGAAGAGATAAACCCAGCCACGATACTGGTGATCAGGCATGGCACAGAGGTAATGCCATGAATATCAATCAGATATCGATGCACACCCGCAATGACCCCGGTCGGAATACCGACCCACGGGCCAAACAGAATACCGCCGGACATCACCGCCACCACGCGCACATTCACCAGCGACCCTTCCACATTAATCCCGGACCAGGTACTGAACAGCGCAAACAGAGAGAAAATGGCCGTCACCACCGCCAAATCAAAACGAGAATGCTCATCCTGTTGCAGCAGTTGACGAAAATGGCGCGTGCGCGTCAGGAAAAATAGGCAGATCAACATCAGCGCCGCGCGGTCGTAGACCGCCAGCAGCATTTCAAAGTTGGAACGCACGGGAACTCTCACTCACCGAAAGGGCAGGCTTTCATCATAAAACAGCGTGTCGGCCCCGCCAAATACGGTTACTTATGGACGGAGGAAGCGGTACCGGCTCCCTCCGGGGAAGATCAGCGATTACCGCCGCCAAGACGGCGTTGCAGTTGATCGCGCAGGTTGGGCGGCGTGCCTTTGATGGTCAGGGTGTCCGTGGCCGGATCCCAAAAAATACGTTCGCCCAGCAGCAACGCATCGAAATTGATGCTGATGCCGCCGCCACTACCGGCAAATTTGGTCAATTGGCGCAGAGTGCCGCGATCCGCCGGAAAGCTTTCCGCCAGGTCATAGCCCTGCTCTGCGGTAAACGCTTCGAAACTTTTCTCGCCCAGCGGCGGCAACTCCTGCGACAGCGCGGCCAGTGCAATTTCTTCGCCGGCTTGCAGTTGCTCGTTGCAGTAGCTGTAAACTTGCTGGCGGTACTGCTGACGCTCGCTTTTATCCAGTTCCGCTTCGGCGCAGTATTCATCCACCGCTTTCAGCAATCCTTTATTCTGCGCTTTGGTATCCAACCCTTCGGCCGCGGCAAGGAAATCCATGAAGAAATCAGATACCTTGCGCCCGACGCGCCCCTTCAGGAAGGTGAGATAACGGGTAGACGACGGATTGGTTTCCCACTCCGTCAAATCAATGCGCGCGACAATGTCCGCATGGTGAATATCCAGATAATGCGTGCTGCTGATATCGAGCTGCTCATTAACTCGCATGCTGTTGCAGCTGTTCAGCACCGCCACCAGCAAGTACTCCACCGCCAGATAGCGGTATTGACAGAACAGCACCACGCCGCCTTCGGCGAATGGATACTTGGACAGCTCATCGCGCAGACGGCCGGTGGCGGCACGAGAAAACGCCAGAAAATCATCGTCCCCGCGGCGGCAGGCACGCAGGGCGTCCGCCAATTCGCTCTGTTCATTGAATAAGCCATAGGCCTTGTTCTTGGCGCTGTAAACGCGGTGCAGTTCCGCCATCATATCGCTGACGGCCTCGTTCACAGTCAGCAAAGAATCGCGCAGCACCAGTTCCAGCGTCTGTTCGTCGCGCTTAACCAGCTGATGCAGGGCAATCTGGTCGATATCCAGACTCATGGTACACTCTCCTTTTAGCAAGGAGCGTATTCAAACACCTCCTGCCATTAGCCGCAACGCCGTCATACGGACAAATGATAAAAGTGCGGAAAACCACATCCCTATACGGTAATATGTTGGCCTTTCATTATCTGAGAATGACGATTATATGCCGCAATCATCCCGCTACAGTGACGAACTGATTGAACAACTGCTACTAGACTTGGTCGGCGTACTGGAGACGCACCGCGCCCCAACTGATCTTGCGCTGATGGTACTGGGCAATATGGTCACCAACCTGATCAATACCAGTGTCGCTCCAGAGCAACGTGCGGCGCTGGCCCGTACTTTCGCGAGTGCGTTACAGGCGTCCGTCAGCACTGAAAAAACCCACTGATAGCGGTTTTCGGCATGGTAACCAACCGCCCGCGCTACCGAGAAAAAGTCTCCCAGATGATTGGCTGGGGGCACTGGTTCGCGCTGTTCAATATCCTGCTCGCATTGGCTCTCGGCAGTCGTTATCTGTGGGTAGCCGACTGGCCGGCATCACTGGCGGGCCGCGCCTATGCCTTAATTAGCTGGCTGGGGCACTTCAGCTTCATCGGTTTTTCCGCCTATCTGCTGATCATCTTCCCGTTGACCTTCATCGTCATGTCGCAGCGGTTGTTGCGTTTTTTGTCAGCCGCGCTTGCTACCGCCGGGCAGACGTTGCTGATTGTCGACGCCGCTGTGTTCAACCGCTTCCACCTGCATCTTAATCCTACTGTTTGGGAGCTGGTTACTAACCCAGAGCAGAGCGAAATGGTACGGGACTGGCAGTTGTTGTTTATCAGTGCGCCCATCATTTTCATGGCGCAGATGCTGTTCGGCACCTGGTCGTGGCAAAAACTGCGCAGCCTGAACCGCCGTAGTTTCGGCAAACCGCTGGCGGGCGTGTTCATCGTTGCTTTTTGCGCCTCACATCTGATGTATATCTGGGCCGATGCCAACTTCTATCGCCCAATCACCATGCAGCGCGCCAACCTGCCGCTTTCTTACCCGATGACGGCCCGGCGTTTTCTCGAGAAACACGGCCTGCTCAACGCGCAGGAATACGAACGGCGTCTGGCTCTCCAGGGCAACCCGGATGCGGTTTCCGTCGAGTACCCGCTGGGCGAGATTCGTTTTCGCGATACCGGCAGCGGTTACAACCTGCTGATGGTGGTGATGGATAGCACGCCTAATCTTGACACACCGCACACCATGCCGAATTTGGCCCGCTTCGGCGAAGGCAACGTGCGTTTCAGCAATCATTTCAGCGCAGGTACCCAGGCAGATGGCGGGTTGTTCAACCTGTTCTACGGTATTTCCACCACCTATATGGATGGAGTGTTGGCCAGCAGCAAGCCGTCCGCATTGATCGCCGCGCTGAACCGGCAGGGTTATCAGTTTGGCCTGTTCTCCGCCAGTGGCTTCAGCAGCCCGCTGTATCGACAGGCATTGCTATCCGATTTTTCACTACCGCCGGACGATCCACAAGGCAACAGCGCCATCACCACCCAATGGGTCAAATGGCTGGATGGCAACACCGACACCAAATCCCCGTGGTTCTCGTTTATAGAACTGAAGCACGATGATCGAAACGGCAATACCAGACCGTTATCGAACGCAGAGCAACAACGCCGTTATCAACAGGGCACCACCGACATCGACGTGCAACTGCAGCGCATCATCGACACGTTGCGCGATAAAGATCTGCTGAATAACACCGTCGTCGTGGTGACGGCCGAGCAAAGCGTCGAAGAACGACTAGGCGATAACGATCCAACGCCGATGAGCCGTGAACATCGTCAGGTACCGCTGGTCATCCACTGGCCGGAAACGCCGGCGCAGACTATCGGCAAAATGACCGACCCTAAAGATGTTATGGCTACGCTGATGCAACGCTTGCTGCATGTGAAGAATCCTACAGACGATTATTCTCAAGGAGAGGATCTCTTCGGCGCTGAACGACGCTCGAATTGGCTGACTAACGGCACGAACGGTAATCTCACCATTATCACGCCGCAGCAAATTATCCTGTTGAATAATAACGGCAGTTATCGTGCTTACGATGCGCAAGGGCAAGAACTGAAAGATGAAAAACCACAGCTTGGATTGTTATTGCAGGTCTTAACGAGCGAACGGCGATTTATTGCTAACTAACTGCCTAAATCTAAAGCAGTCATTCAGTATGGCTATTGCAATCACAACAGGAAACGGTAGTATAGCGGCCCATAGCATCGGCACGTAGCGCAGCCTGGTAGCGCACCGTCATGGGGTGTCGGGGGTCGGAGGTTCAAATCCTCTCGTGCCGACCAAATACAACTTCCGTAAGTACCGGTTACTGACGGAAACCCCACAGAAACCCGCATCCTCTCTGAGTTTGCGGGTTTTTTGTTGCCTGTTATCTGCCGGGATACCCCGTTTACAGCCTGAAACTTTGGGACTACATTTGGGACTCACTTGGCATAGTCCCAAAAGTAACAATCATGGCAATGCAGGCAAAGCCCCTCACCAACACGGAAGTTAAAGCGGTGAAATGGCTTCCACGACGTGCTGAAAAACGTAAGGGTCGGAAAGGAGCCCAAACTTTTCATCATCCGGGTAAGTCACCGCCACATGGTAGTTTTCTCCAGCAAATGCCTTTACCGACTGCAAATCCTGCCAGTACGTTGCCAAAAAGAAATGTGCCCACTCCCCCTGAATTTTCCTACGCACGAGCGCGCCCCGATTCCCCGGAATGCTCTTTGAATGCTCCACCCCCGTCCTCTCCAGGTGTTTCGCAAACCCCTCCGAATGCTCAAGTGGAACACAACCGTGCCAAGTTCTTACAATCATTAGTTTTTCCTTTTTTGTGGTAAACACATAACCATACCACTGGATAGCGCCTCATCGGTTGATTTCCGAAGAGCACGCTCCGGCAGTTCGGCATATCTCTATTGTGACGGCACAGGCAGTGTTACCCCTATGTCGTGCAGCGTCTCGCGCTATACCGATCGTTTACCGCCTGCATTCAGAAAGTAAACGCTCTGCGCTGTAGTCATCGGCTAATCTATTGGCGGTTTTCAGTTCGAGTGGTTGATTGTCGCGCCAGGTAAATGGCGAATCAGGCACTGGCTAACCAACGTCACTCCTGGCGTAATAAAAACCCCGCCACGCTCATTTTTCGGACGATGTTTCCTTTTAAACATACCGATGGGCATACCCATAAAATTATTTAAAATTAATACGTTAAATATCAATCAATGAAATAATTCAATGCCTTTCGTGCGCTTTTTTCGCCCACATCGTCAATAATCACAACGATATGGCAGAAAAGGAACCCGTATGTTTCCCAACGAATGGTTATGGCGCAATAAACTGATCGCTCTGTTGGTTTTGGTGATTGTCATTGAGCTGGTGCTGTTTCTGGTTCCGTGGGAGCGCTTTGAATAACCCGGCAGTTCACCCGTTATTCCCGCTATTGCGGGACGAAGAAATCGTTCAGCGCAGCCAACTCCCGACGTAAGATAGAGCGCACTGTGCCGATGCGCGCACCCCGTGACGAAGCCGGCTGAACCCGACCGCGCTGCGGCCCGCGAAAGACACAGCCAATTGCCGGCCCGGTGGTTTCTGCATCCCCGTCTGGCGGGCGCCACGTCGATTATTCATCAACACCGCATCATCATGAGGATGTCATGAACAGGCTACAAAAACCCCTGCTGGCTCTAACCCTGTCGCTACTGTCACTGACGGCGGTTGCAGTGGACGGCTATAAAGATATGAAATTCGGTTCATCGTACAGCACCATTAAACAGCAGGCGGATTGTTCACTGAGCGGGCCGGAAACCGTCGACGGCATGTCGGTCTACAGCTGCAAAAATTTTGTTTTCGGCAGCAAAAAAACGCTGGCGATGTTCGGCTTCAACAACGATAAGTTCGTCCGCCTGGCCATCTCCGTCACCATGGACGACTTGCCCGGTGTGGTTGAAGGACTGAAAAGTAAATACGGCATGACGACGCCGTTATCATCCGCCGACATCAACACCTTCATGAATACGCCGAACAGCCGCGTCGTTGCCCGATTCGATAAAAACCACATCACGCTGGTCTTCGATAACGATGCCAACAGCCAAAAAACCATCTTTCTGGTGTATACCGCGGATAACTACAGCTCCGCAGGGGCTGGCAGCTCAACCAGCTCCAGCGTCTCCAAAAACGATCTCTAATCCAGGCTCTGTCTGTTACCAGGCCGCCACACGCCGGTCAGCCGCCGGCGTGATACCATCCCCACAGTTTCACCAGCAGCAACGCCGCCACGCACCAACATGCTACCGCCAGCAACAACGCCTGAGGCAGACGCAGTACACCGCTGAGAAAATAGAGCGAAATCATGTAAATCAGATAAGGGATCACCGCCCAGATGCCAAACAGAATCGTGGTGCGCAGCGCGTCCGTTCCCCGTTCAGCACCGACGATGTAATGTGCTATCAGTGCAAACGTCGGGAACAGCGGCACCAGCCCGGCAATATAATAATTACGGGTTTTGGCCAGCACCCCAATCAACACCACCACGACCGCCCCTAACACTGCCTTAATCAATAACGCCATATCATCCTTCCGTTATCTCTTGTTCCGGCCCGGCGACACTGCCGTTCAGCCATACCACCGCGCAACAACTTCGCCACAACGCACAGCCGCCTGGCGCCGTATCCACACTCGTCGGTATCTTACCCCGGTGAGTCATTGACAGCCCGGACTTTGCATTTTTTTCACCATAGCACGCAGGCCAGGCAAGGCCGATGCCGCGCGCCAACAACCGCAGATGAAACAGGGTATCGAATATCAAAACCGGCAGGTGCCTATAGCGAGAGGGTAAACATGATTGAGCAGGGCAAGCGCACAGAAACCTTCGGTTCCCCTGCACCTACCCTGCTCGTTTCAGGACATAAACAGGTATTACGGTTGGGGCAATCACCCCATAAATTTACCCGTGACGATGTTCATCAATGGGTATGGTCGAACGTCTGAGACGTGGCCTTGCCGCGATTCTCTATGGCGATCTTTTTCGGCTTTTCGCTTTCCGGAATTTCCTGCAACAGATTGACCGTCAACAGGCCGTTTTCCAGATGCGCGCTTTCAACTTTCATATGCTCCGGCAGCGTGTAGCTGACGCTGAAGTCGGTATGGTTGATGCCGCGATACAGCCATCCTTCCTTCTCTTCTTTCTTCACGTCATCCTTGCGTTTACCGCTGATGGTCAACTGACCGCCGGCGGCGCTGATTTCCAGATCCTCCTCCCGCCAGCCCGGTACGCTGAGTGTAATGCCATAATGGCTGGCATCTATCTGGCGGATGTCATAACCGGGAGAGGTGGCTAACGGCGTATCCCCCGTCAATTGGCTGAACAGCCGGTCGATACGGTTGAAACGGTCGGAAAACAGGGAATCCGCGAAAGCGGGGAATAAAGACACAGGTTTGAATGCCATGGTTAACCTCCTGAGTATCCTAAAGTCGTTCCCGACAAAGGCCAGAACACGACCTGACGCACATTCAAAAAGTACAAACCGCAAGGCAGCAACATTGTCTTGCATTCATAATCCCATATAGATCCAACGCCGTTTTTTTCAAGTCCATTACCCCAAAAAACATGCCGTCAGGCTAAATGGTTGCCCGTTCACGATCGGTGACGACGGCCCCCTTTAGGGCAGGCTCCTGAAGACGCCCTCCTGCCTATTCGCTGCGAAACCGGCCAACATAACACCGCTTCAAACCGCCTGCCGATGCAGAGCGCCGTACAACAACAATGCGATAAGGAAAGTCAGCGGCGCGGATAACGACTGCATAAGCGGCGTGCCGTGCATCAGGATAATGCCGACCACCACACTGAAAAACCAGGCGCTCAACCCCACCAGATTGAAGGTGGCCGGCGTCTCCGGGCTCGACTGCGGCCGCGCGAGAAAAATATGCGCCAGCGCCACGCCGACCCACGCCACCACAAACACCCCCTGATAGGCCAGCGCCTGCAAAATATAGGCAAAGACATCCGCCAGCATCAGCACATACACGGCAGCTCCCGCAACGCAGGCCCAGACGATTTTGTGGTAACGCAACCGGAACAGGCGATCGAAAAACACCTGCATATTCATGGTGGCGAGGTAGTAATTAGCGGTGTTGATGCGCGTCTGCGTGACCCACACGAACAGCAATCCCCAAAATCCCAACAGATTGAGAATATTGACCACCACCGCCGTTTCGCTCACCCCATTCTGCTGAGCGAAGCTACTCACCAGATAGATGCCGGCAATGCCGTTCAGCAGAAAAGTGATCACATAAAACGGCATGCCGAAGTTGACGCGGGCATGGTAATCGCTGTCTTCGTGGCGGCCGAAACGCGCATAGTCGAAGGTGTACATCATCAAAATCCACACCCCCATGTAATACGTAAAGCAGTTCCACCAGCCGTACTGGGGCGGCTCGGCCGGGCCGAAGGAGAGCCACTGCGGCTGATAGCCGTAATGGCCGATGGACACCGCCACCGTCACGCCCAACCCCAGCAAATAGAACGGCAGCAGTACGCCGTTGAACTTGTCCAGCCAGTGCTGCACGCTGCCGAAAATCAGCGGCACGCTGTAAAGCACCACCACCAGCGCCGCCCAGTGATAGGGCAACTGCGGAAACAGATGATTAATGGCAAAGGCGATGACTGAACCTTCAAACACCGCGTAGTAAATCGCGGTGGAAAAGAAAATCAGCGTCGCCAACGCCGAACCGACGCGGCCGAACAACTGGCCGGAAAACGCCGCTACCGACAGGCCGCTGCGGATGGCGAAGCGGCTGATCACCGCGTTGATCACCCCATAGCACACCACCGACAACGCCATACCGATGATGGCGTTGCGCGCGCCGTAATTCAGCGCCAGCGACGCGCCCACCACAATATAGAAAATGGCACTGCATACTGCCCACCATGCCATCGTTAGGGAGAGTTTCCCCATCCGCTCCGCAACCGTCACGGTTTCAGCGGGCGTATTCACGGCCCCTTGAACCTGAGATAAGTCAGTCATCGCACAACCTCCAGATACCGATATCAACGAGTAAAGGCCGAACGATCCCGCCATGCTGAACTCATCAGCACGGTAGGCGATGACGTCCGGGGTGTCAGACGGTTATCCGCCACGGCGCCTGGTGTTGGCTGCTATGCCGTGGCGAAAACCGGATCAGTGAGTCAACAAATGCGCCAGTCGCGCCAGCCGGCGCTGATAATGCTGGCGCGCCGCCAGCGCCTGCTCCATTGTCACCGAGACAAAACGCACCCGATGATGGGGTTGCAGTTGCCCGACAATGTCCAGATCGACGCTGATCACCGTCCCCAGCGTCATATACCCGCCGCCGGAGACCGCATCCCGCAACAAAATGATCGGCTCCAGCCCGCCCGGCACCTGCACCGACCCGATGGGATAACAGGCATCGACGATATTCGACGGGTCGGAACCGGCGCCAAACGGCGGCGTGCGTGGTTCGAACGCCAACGGCGCGCCGCCCTTGAGGCGATAACCGATACGGTCTGCTTCGGTGCCGACCGTCCACTCATCGGCAAAAAAGCGCTCGACCGCCGACGGCGTCAGCCGATGGATATACAGACCGGGCACCATGCGCAGCGTCACCGACTTCTCCAGCACCGGTAGGCAATCCGCCGGCACCGTGGTTCCCGCTCTCGACCGGCCAGCCGCAGCGCCTAGCGGCAGCACATCATTGGCCGCCAGCCGCCGTCCCTGATGACCGCCCAGCGCGCCCAAGGTATAGGTGGAACGGCTGCCCAACACATCCGGCACTGTAATGCCGCCTGCCACCGCCAGATAAGCCCGGCAGCCCGCCGATGCGGGCCCGAAACGCAACACCTGGCCGGCACGCACGGGAAAGGCGGTATCCAGCGGCATATCCATACCGTCCAGCACCGGTTTCATGCGCGCGCCGCTAACCGCGACGGTTGCCTCGCCGGCGAACTGTAGCTCCGGCCCCAGCAGCGTCATTTCCAGCACCGCCGCATCCGCCGCGTTGCCCACCAGCAGATTGGCGAGCCGCAGCGAATATTGATCCAGCCCGCCGGACGGCGGAATGCCCAGATGGTAGAACCCTTCACGGCCGCCGTCCTGCACCGATGTCGCCAACCCCGGCTTGATGACATTAATCTGCATACAGCACCCCCTGAAGGTAGTGTTTGTAACCGGCGGGATCGGCGAGAAACGCATCCAGCTCAAACGTCACCGGTCGGATGCGCAGGCTGAACACCCCCGCGTCCACCGCGCTAACATCCTGCTGGTAACGCGCCAGATCGATCGGCGTGAACTGTACGATGTCGCCGGCGCGGAAAAACACCATCGACGGTTGCAGATAGTCGAGACGTTGCGCCGGGTCGTAGATCGGCGCAGGCGTCACGCCGAACAGCTGATACCCTCCCGCACCGCGCACCGAGTAAATACACCCGAAACAGCCGCCGTGCCCCAGCGCCAGTTTGGGCGTATCGGTACGCGGGCGCAGGTACTTCGGCACCTGAATTTGCTGCGGACGATCCACCATCTGGTACATGAACGGCAGCCCGGCGACGAACCCAACCATCGAGACAAACCACGGCGTACCGCTGTGCGCCTCGATAAAAGCCGCCACATCCTGATAACCGTTGATACGGGCGGCGTACTCCAAATCCGTGGCGTCCGGCACCTGATGCCGGTCGCGAAACCGCATCAAGGTGTCGTGCGTCCAAGGGTCGTTGTACAGCACCGGAATTTCGATGATGCGCGTCTCCAGCCGCGTCATATGCTGCGCCTGACGCTCCCGCAGTTTCACCTTTTCCAGCAGCGCCGACGGCGCTACCACGTCCGGATTGAAGCGAATCTGAAACGACGCATTCGCCAGACAAATATCCAGCACGCCGGGGATCGCCTGCTGTTCCAGCGCCCGCGTCATCGCCAGCCCGCGGAAAAACGCGGACAACGACATGGCTTCGTCGATCTCGGCGAACAGATGCTCATCACCGCCGAAGGTATAACGGATCTCGCGCACATCCATCTCAGCGCCCTCCCCGGCAAACCTGAACGGGCGGGTTATCGTCGGCCAGCAACCACTGTTCCAGCGAGGTAGTGTCGAACCGGCCGGCGCGCAGGCGCGAGTCCGCCAATAACCATTGATGCAACGACTGAGTGGTGGTGACGCCGCTAATCCGGAGTTGTCGCAGCGCCTGCTCGGCACGGTTGAGCGTCTGCGGGCGATCCTCACCGTAGACCACCAGTTTGGCCAGCAGCGAATCGTAATACGGTGGCACCTTGTAGCCGTTAAACAGATGGCTGTCGATACGGATCCCGTCGCCCTGCGGCCAGACAATCTTCTCCACTACGCCGGGGCAGGGAAAGAAGTTGCGCGCCGGATCTTCGGCGTTGATGCGCATTTCGCAGGCGCAGCCCGACAACACAATATCCTGCTGACGTAAACCGAGCGGTTCACCGCCGGCAATACGCAGCATCCACTGCACCAGATCGATGCCAGTGACCATTTCCGTCACCGGGTGCTCCACCTGAATACGGGTGTTCATCTCGATGAAATAGAAGGCGTCGCGCTCGACGTCATACAGATACTCCAGCGTACCGGCGCTGCGGTAGCGCAACTGCCGCGCCAGTTGCAACGCGCTCAGGCACAGCGCCTCGCGCCGCGCCGTGTTCAGCGCGGCGGACGGCGCTTCCTCGAACACTTTCTGTCGACGACGCTGCAACGAGCACTCGCGCTCGTACAGGTGTACCGCATGTTCGCCGTCCCCCAGGATCTGTACCTCGATATGACGGGCATGCTGAATAAACCGTTCCAGATACACTTCGCCACTGCCAAATGCCGCCCGGGCTTCACTCTGGGCGATCGGGAACTCCCGCGCCAGCTCTTCGGCGTTGCGCACCACCCGGATACCTCGACCACCGCCGCCCGCCGCCGCCTTGACCAACAGCGGATAGCCGATCTCCTGCGCGCAGCGCTGCGCGTCCTCCAGCGAGTGCAACGCATCGGAACCGGGCACCACCGGCACCCCCGCCGCCTGCGCAGTGCGGCGCGCCATCGCTTTATCCCCCATCAGGCGGATCGTCTCCGCCGTCGGGCCGACGAAAATCAGACCGGCCTGCTCCACCGCCCCGGCGAAGGCGGCGTTTTCGGCAAGAAAACCATACCCCGGATGAATGGCGTCGACGCCGTGCGCCTGTGCCGCCCGCAGCAATGCATCCTGATTCAGATAGCTCTGGTCAGCCCGTGCCGGCCCTAACAGACAGACTTCATCCGCCAGACGCGCCGGCAGCGCATCGGCATCCGCCTCGCTGCATGCCGCCACGGTGGTAATGCCCAGACTGCGGGCGGCATGAATGATACGAACGGCGATCTCGCCCCGGTTGGCAATAAGCAGTTTTTTGATCGGCTGATGCATCTCCGCCTCCTTTTTTCTTTACCTGACGCCGCAGGCGAAAACAGTTATCTATCGGTTTTTATGATGGCTATTACCTGGCCCGGTTCGAGCGCATCGCCGTTATTTACGCAGAAAGAAATCAATTCACCGTCCTGCTCAGCATAAACTTCACTAAACTGTTTCATCACTTCAATCAGCCCAATAACGGTATTGGCACTGACCGGCTGATTCTCCTGAATAAATAACGGCGCATCCGGTGCGGGTTGACGATAAAAAATACCCGGCAAAGGAGAGCAGACTTCATAATTTTTCATTACCACAACCCCTTATAATTATTTATTAATAACCGATTCAGATAAATAACGCCGCAAAGGAGAACAGACTTGGATATTGGCCTCAGCCAACGCTTCCCGAGTCTGTTTGATTAATGCCAATGCACCCGGCGTATCGCTATGAATACAAATCGAGTCGAACTCAATATTAATCTCCATCCCCTCGACGGTGGTGACTTTCCCCTCGCGGCAGGCACGCACCACCCGGGCGGCGACATGCTGCGGATCCAGCGCTTCACCCCGGCGGGTAAACACGATAGAGCCGCTGACGTCATATTCCCTGTCGCCATAAAATTCACAAATAACAGGGTGTTGTAGAGCAACCGCTTCCTGCCAGACCATCGAACCGTGCATGCAGTACAGACGTAAGGCTGGGTCGAGACGGTGTAACGTCTCAACAAACAACCGCGCCGCATCCCGATCGCGGGCCAGATGCATATACAGCGCGCCATGCGGTTTGACATGCTGCAACGGCAATACCGACAGGCGCGCAAATTCCCGCAATGCACCGATCTGATAAATAATGTCATTCACTATTTCATGCGGTTGTACATTAATATGACGCCGACCAAAACCGATAAGATCCCGGAACCCCGGATGTGCACCAACGGCAACCTGATGATATTTCGCCAATTCAAGGGTGGTACGCATAATATTGGGATCACCGGCATGAAAACCGGTGGCAATATTTGCCGAGCTGATGTAATTCATTATTTCTTTATCAACATCATCACCTATTTTCCACGGCCCAACGTTTTCGCCCATATCGGAATTCAGATCGATCTCATATTTCATAATTATTTCTTATTTGTGACGTACATGTTTAAAAATAATATAGGGTCACTTTTTTCCATTCGGAAAGACGTATTTTTCGATGACTGACTATCTGAAAAACAGAACGCTTGTTGCGGAGAACCTCATGATTACGCTGCGTCAGATTCGCTACTTTGTCGCCACCGCCGAGATGGGTCAGATCTCTCAGGCCGCCATTCAACTCAACATTTCGCAATCCGCGGTCACTACCGCGATTCAGGAGTTGGAGGGCATGCTGGGCAAAGCGTTGTTCCAGCGTTCAGTGCACGGCATGACGCTGACGGAAAATGGGAACTACTTTCTCAACCACGCCTACGCCATCCTGCGCAGCGTCGACGACGCCACCAACATTCCGCTCACCGACGACCGGATGAAAGGGTCGCTGAATATGGCCGCCAGCTATACCGTGATGGGTTACTTTCTGCCCTTCCATCTGCAACGCCTGTCCTATGGTTTTCCGCATCTCACCCTCAATCTGAATGAACGGGAACGCAGCGATATAGAACGGGGGTTGCTCGACCGCTCGCTGGATCTGTCGCTGGTGCTGACCGCCAACCTGACTCACCCCGCCATCACCGCCGAGACGTTGTTCAACTCAGAGCGCCGCCTGTGGCTACCCAGCCGCCATCCGTTGTGCGACCAACCGGAGGTCAGCCTGGCGGATGTGGCGAACGAACCCTTTATCATGCTGACCGTCGATGAAGCGGATCACAGCGCCATGCGCTATTGGGAACAGAGCGGGCACCGCCCGAAAGTGATGCTGCGCACCAGCTCCGTGGAGGCGGTACGCAGCATGGTGGCGAATGGGCTGGGCGTGGCGATCCTGTCGGATCTGGTGTACCGCCCCTGGTCGCTGGAGGGACGGCGGATTGAAACCCGCTCGCTGACGGATCGGGTACACCCGATGAGCGTCGGGCTGGCCTGGTATCGCGACGCCGACTTCACGCCGGCGATGCAGGCCATCAGGGAGTATTTCCGTAATGTCTTTTTGACGCCGCAGCTGGCGTCGACGCGGCGTTAAGCTGGACGCGGCGTGAAACGCAGCGCCATCAGCATCAGGCCAATAACGCCCGCCCCCATGATCACCCAAGCACTCTCCAGGCCGTGGGTATGCTGGCGGATAAACCCGGCCAGCAACGGCATCAGGCTGGCGATAAGATAGCCCCCGCCTTGCACGAAGCCCATCATCGATCCGGCCTGTTGCGCGTTTTCCACATGGTCCAGCGCAATAATTAACGACAGTGGAAACAACGCGCCGATCCCCAGCCCCAACGCCAGCATGATGGGGATCACCAGCGCCTGCGGCGCCAGCAGCAGCCCAATCAACCCCAGCAGCAACAGCGCCAGCACCGGCAACAGCAGATAACGCCGGTCAGGAAAACGGTTGATCAGCGCGGAAACCAGTAAACCAGCCATCACTTCCGTTAGCGTCAGCCCGCCCAGCAGCAACCCGCTACGCGCCGGGCTCACCCCCAGTTGTACGTAGTAAGGCGGCAACCAGGCCAGCACCAACGTATAGGCAGCGGTGCCTACGCCGAAGAAAACCATCAGCGCCCAGCTGCGGCTGAGGGGCGCTTCGACGTTCCGCATCCTGCGTTCTTCCGGCTGGAACGAAACGGTGATCAACCAAGCTATCACCGCCACCGTCGCCAGCACACTCCAGGAGGACAACGCGCCGTCCCAGCCAATACGTGCCGCCATCGGCGAAGCAGTGGCGGCCGCTATCGCCGCACCGCCCATGATGCCGGTGGTATACAACCCCATCAACCGACTGCTCTGCGTACTGAAGCAATGGCGGATGAAAGAGGGCACCAGCGCCTGGATCAACGCAATCCCCATACCCGCCAGCGCCGCCGTAAACAGCAGCCCCGCCGCATCGTTCAGCCAGGCGCGCAGCAGGCAGGCCACCGCAATCCCGATAATGCCGAAGCCGATGCCGCGGTGCTCGCCCAGCCACGACTGCAACCAGCCGCCGGCCAGCGCGCAAAGCCCCATCGCGAAAACCGGCAGGGTAGTCAGCAGACCGGCTTCGGCATCGCTCATCCCCGTCGCCGACTGAATCTGACTCAGTAGCGGCCCGATCCCCGCCAGCACCGGACGAAGGTTCAATCCCAGCAAAATAACGGTCAAAACAGCGAAAAATGATGATCCTGAACGGGCGGTGGTCGTCATAACATTTCCTTATTGGCATGGCAGCTTATTACGCTCTAGAATATCTTTACACAAAGTATCTTAACGTCAAGATAAATAACGCTCATGAAAACTCGCGCTGATACCGCCTATGAACAATGGCGATGTGAACGACCGGATATCGACCCGTTTCCAATGCGGGTCACGGGCAGACTCTTCGAAGCTGCGCTACGTCTGGAACGGGATAACCTCAACCCGCTGTTTGCCCAGTACGAGCTGCGCCCCGGTGAATTTGACGTGCTGGCGACATTGCGCCGCGCCGGCGCGCCCTATGCGCTGACGCCGACACAGTTGTACGAAGCATTGTTGATCTCATCCGGCGGCATGACCAACCGTCTCGACCGCCTGGAACAGGCAAAACTGGTAGAACGACGCCGTAATCCGCAGGATCGACGCGGCACGCTGGTGGTGCTGACCGACAAAGGATTTGATGTTATGGAGGTGCTGTTGGAACGGCATGTGGAGAATGAACGACAGTTGCTGTCGTCGCTGAGCGAAGAAGAGCAGCGACTGCTGGATGGACTGCTCGCCAAACTGCTCGCGGGTTTACCCACGGCATAAGACGCATTGGCCACGTTTTTCAACGGTATCCACGCCAGCCGGTGGCGAGCAGGCATCTGGGCGCACCCCATAAAAAAATCCGCTCCGAAGAGCGGATTTTTCAGGACACGCAAGCGGATTAGAAACGATAGCCTACGCCGACGTTCCAGCTGCCTACGTCAACGCTACGGATGCGGCTCTGTTCGTAACCAACATCAAACGCAACGTCTTTAACCGGATTGAACTGCAGACCGGCGCCGTATACAAAACCGGCATCGCTATTGCTGTGATTAGCATCGCCGCTGGTTTCATTGTTGGTGAACTTGGCGGCACTCACGCCAACCACGCCATAGATGCTGGCCCAATCAGCAAAGCGGTAGGTCGGGCCTGCGCTGAAGCCGTAATACTGCGCTTTGTGATAAACATCGTCAGACGTGTTGCTATCTTGCAGATACGTGAAAGAACCGATAACGCCCAGTTGGCTGTCATCGAATTCATAACGGTATTTCAGGTTGAAACCCGGCAGTTTATTCATAACGCCCTGGGCATCGCCCTGAGCATAACCCAAAGACACGGTACTTTGACCGGCCATTGCACTACCAGCACTTACGGCTAACACACAAGCCAAAGCGGAAAGACACGCGATTTTTTTCATAATATGCCTCGAATCTATCTTACGAAAGAATAATTAAGCGGCCTAAATATAACAAAAAATTAGGGTGGATGCTGCCTGGTTATTATCTTTCAATTAAGTAAAACATGTAACATTACATTTCAAAATATAGATAACTCATTGAATTACATGCTGTTATAAAAACAGAAAAAATACGAAAATATTAATTACGCGCTCCTCTGAATACAGAGTTTTCTTAATTTTCTGATTACTTTTCAGTCTGAAATTATATTCTGGGAAAAGCACTTATTCCTAGCGTAAATTAAAGTCAATAAGAGTAAACTAGCTGCGGATAATTTAATCATTTATTGCCTGAGTTTTTTCCTCAATTAATTACCTCATTTAAGGCCCGTTATGACCTTATATTCTTCGACCAAAACATCCGTCCTGATCCCGGTGTTGATGATCGTGATCGCCATGATTTCGCTACAGGTTGGCGCCGCATTGGCCAAAACCCTGTTTCCGATGATCGGCGCATCCGGGATGACCGCATTACGCCTGGCAATCGGCACGCTGATCCTGCTGGTGATCTTTAAGCCCTGGCGCATGCATCTGGGATCTGATCGCTGGCCGCTGATTGTCTACGGCATCACACTGGGAGGGATGAATTACCTGTTCTATCTGGCGTTGCGAACCGTGCCGCTGGGTGTGGCCGTTGCACTGGAATTCACCGGCCCGCTGGCCGTGGCGGTGCTGTCATCGCGCCGCTTGCTGGATTTTCTCTGGATAGCGCTGGCCGCCAGCGGTTTATGGCTGCTATTGCCGCTGGGCGGCGGTGCCGGCGATCTCGACCCGCTGGGTATGCTTTTCGCCATCGGCGCCGGCGCCTGCTGGGCCGGATACATTCTGTTCGGCAAGAAAGCGGGAGCCAGCCACGGCGCAGGTACCGTCGCGATGGGGTCGTTGATCGCCGCGCTGATTTATTGCCCGATCGGCGCGTTTTTCTCCAGCAGCGCCCTCTTCTCTTCGGCGGTGCTGCCCGTCGGCATAGGTGTTGCTTTGCTGTCTACCGCGTTGCCCTACTCGCTGGAGATGCTGGCGCTCACCCGTCTGCCCGCCCGGACTTTCAGCACGCTGATGAGCCTGGAACCCGCTATCGCTGCGGTTTCCGGCATCCTGTTTTTGAATGAACACCTCAGCATCGCCCAATGGCTGGCATTGGTATTTATCATTACAGCGTCTCTCGGCACGACGCTCAGCGCCAGAAAGTCAGCGGCGTGATAGCGGCACGCCGTGAGGTTACACTCACTCATTCACGAATTTTGTGCATAATTATGCATACTGATGCCTTGTTGTGCACAAGATGGACAAAAAATTAGCGTTTGCCAGCAATATTGCCCATCAATGGCAATCAACGGTTGTTTCCCCATCACAATTCAGTTATTCATAGCAGCGCGTTTCATAAGTGTTTCAGATGACAAACAGGACGCGCCAACACAACAAGCGGGATACTCATCGCATTTTTGGCAACGGTACCCCTTATTTTCCCTGCACCGACTCACTGCATACGGCCGTCGTACCACAACTGACGCACCGCCTGGATATGCGTATCCGGCGTATCGCACGAATGACGGCCGGTATCGTTACCCACGCCGGTGAAAACAGTGGACACATAACCAACAACGAGGAAGGACGCTTTGATGAAATCATTATTTAAAGCATCTGTCGCCGCACTTGCGCTGGCGTTCAGCATTTCCAGCCACGCGGCGGAAAAACCACTTCTTGTCGCAACAGACACCGCCTTTGTGCCGTTTGAATTCAAACAGGGTGATAAATACGTCGGTTTCGATATCGATCTGTGGGATGCGATCGCCAAACAGTTGAACCTCACCTACACCCTGAAACCGATGGATTTCAGCGGCATTATCCCGGCGTTGCAGACGCGCAACGTGGATCTGGCGCTGGCGGGTATTACCATCACGGAAGAGCGTAAGCGCGCAATCGACTTCTCTGAGGGGTATTACAACAGCGGCCTGCTGGTGATGGTACGCAGCGAAAATCAGGAGATTAAAAGCGAAGCGGATTTGGCGGGCAAAGTGGTGGCCGTGAAGAGCGGTACCGGTTCTGTCGACTACGCTAAGGCCAACATCAAGACGAAAGAGCTGCGTCAGTTCCCGAACATCGACAACGCCTACCTGGAGCTGGGTACTCACCGCGCCGACGCGGTGCTGCACGACACCCCGAACATCCTGTACTTCATCAAGACGGCGGGCAACGGTAAGTTCAAAGCCGTTGGCGACTCCATCAAAGCACAGCAGTACGGCATCGCCTTCCCGAAAGGCAGCGATGACCTGCGTGAAAAAGTCAACGGCGCGCTGAAAACCCTACGCAACAACGGCACCTACACTGAGATTTACAAAAAATGGTTCGGCACCGAACCGAAATAACACATTAAACCGCTGCCGCGGCGTCGCTGGATAACCCATGCGACGCCGCGTTGTTTGTGGCGTTATTCATTGCTGGAGAATGTTCATGCAGTTTGACTGGAGTGTCATTTGGCCGTCTATCCCCCAGTTGCTGGAAGGGGCCCAAATGACTCTGCTGATTTCCGTGCTGGGTTTGCTGGGCGGCCTGGTCATCGGCGTCGTTGCCGGGTTCGCCCGCGTCTATGGCGGTTGGCTATCGAATCGCATCGCGTTGGTGTTTATCGAAATCATCCGCGGTACCCCGATGGTGATACAGATCATGTACATCTATTTCGCCATCCCCATGGTGTTGACATCGGTTCGTATCGACCCTGTCACCGCCGCCATCATCACCATCATGATTAACTCAGGTGCCTATATTGCCGAGATTACACGCGGGGCGGTGATGTCGATCCATAAAGGCTTTACCGAAGCCGGCCTGGCATTGGGGTTATCACACCGCGCCACACTGCGTCATGTCATTACGCCGTTGGCCCTGCGCCGGATGCTGCCGCCGCTCGGCAACCAGTGGATCATCAGTATCAAGGACACGTCGCTGTGTATCGTCATCGGCGTATCCGAGCTGACTCGTCAGGCACAGGAAATCATTGCAGGCAATTTCCGCGCGTTGGAAATACTGACCGCTACGGCGATTATTTATCTGGTAATCACCCTCATTCTTACCATCGGCATGCGTTGGCTGGAAAGAAAGCTTAAGATTATATGATTGAATTTAAAAACGTTTCTAAACACTATGGCCCAACCAAGGTGCTGCACGATATCAATCTGAAGATTGAGCAGGGCGAAGTCGTGGTGATCATCGGGCCTTCCGGCTCCGGGAAATCTACGCTGTTGCGCTGCATCAACAAGTTGGAAGAGATCTCCAGCGGCGAATTGGTGGTCGACGGCTTGACCGTCAACGATCCCAAGGTGGATGAGCGCCTGATTCGTCAGGAAGCCGGGATGGTATTCCAGCAGTTTTACCTGTTCCCGCACCTCACCGCACTGGAAAACGTGGCTTTCGGGCCGATCCGCGTGCGTGGCGCCAGCAAGGCTGATGCCGAGAAACTGGCGCGTGAACTGCTGGGCAAGGTAGGGCTGGCGGAACGGGCGCACCACTACCCATCCGAACTGTCAGGCGGTCAGCAGCAGCGTGTCGCTATCGCCCGTGCGCTGGCGGTCAAACCCAAGATGATGCTGTTTGATGAGCCCACGTCAGCGCTGGATCCTGAACTGCGGCACGAAGTGCTGACGGTGATGAAGGATTTGGCGGATGAAGGGATGACCATGGTTATCGTGACCCACGAAGTGGGCTTTGCCCAGAAAGTGGCATCGCGTTTGATCTTCATCGACAAGGGGCGTATCGCCGAAGACGGCGACCCGGATGCGTTGATCACCAATCCCCCCAGTGATCGCCTGCGGGAATTTCTGCAACACGTCGCCTAGGCATCACGCCAGCCCGGCGTGCGGCATACTCAAGCGCGTTCTCAACAGGGAAAGGCTTGTCCTCATGTCGCACGTCGTTTTTGCATCACGATGGTGTTGCATCGCGGCAATGTTACATCTCAACAGTGTTACATCGCGACAATGGTAGACTTTGAGCGCTGGCAAGCCGGTGTCAGCGTGTCAACGCCAGCCGCCACTCGTCCCGGCGTACTCCCCGCGACCGCACAACCAACAGCAAACCACCCGATACCCAGCGGATGCATTTGGTATTTTCCGCCAATTCCGATACGCTGCTCGCGGCCATCTGCGGGCAGACCGGCCTGTTCATTAGCGCATCAATTAGTTACTCCTATTTTGTCAGGTTGATATCCATGAAAACCATCAGCACTTCCCTTACCCGACGCCGCCATAGCGCCCTCATCAGCGGATTACTGGTTGGCGTATACGGATTCGCCGCACCTGCTCATGCCGACATCGATACCCAGCAATGCAGCGCGTCGGTTGAATCCACCCGCACAGCCGCATTCAGCAAAGATGAACAGGATCTGCCGTATCCCAAAATCGGTGGATTATACCAACGCCCGGCGGCAGCCGGCGTCAGTCTGACGGGTGACGCCAACCAATACGTCGAATCCGCCAGCGGCGCGTTAAACGGCAAATACCCGTTGCAGCGCAATGGCGACCACATCACGCTCACCGGCCAGGGGTATTTTGGCGTGCGCTGGGATATCGATTCTGCCGGCCGCGGCGGTACGTTGCCGGCGGAAAACGCCCCACTGTTCGCATTGAGTAACGGCACCCTAAAACGGGTGGCGCTAACGGACAGCTATATGCCGGATTATCGTCTTGATGGCGAGCCCGGCCTTACCGGTATCGGTTATGCGGTAGGCCGCCCCCTTATCACCCCCGGCACGTCGGCCGGCCAGGGCGAGATCATGCCCAGCTTGTGGCGCAACGAAATCTTCTACCTCGACGGCACCGTCACCCTTACCCAACGTCAGGGCGAGATAGACTACAAACTGGGTATCACGCCGCTGACGCTGGCGGAGGTCAACGCTCAGCTGTCCACCACGCGCAACCATGCCGGAAGAAACACCTTGCGCAGCGGCATCTCGCTGGATCCCTACATTGGCGAAGATACACCGCCCGCCTCGCCCGGCAACCTGACCGCGACGGCGATCGCCAGCTCGGTCGTCAAACTGGACTGGCGCGACTGCGCCGACAACGCGCGCGGTTTCATCGTCGAGTACGCTGAGGCCAGCGGTGGTAGCGACAGGGCCTATACCAGCGCCGAGTCGCTCGGCAAAGGCTCAGAATCGCTGGAGCTGGGAACACTGCAACCCGACACCACCTACTTTTTCCGGGTGAAAGCCTACAACCAGGCCGGCGACTCCGCCTACTCCAACGAAGTGAGCGTCACTACGCCGGCATCGACGCCACTGAGCGATAACTGGAAACAGCAGGACATCGGCAAGATGGGCACCGCCGGCACTGCTACCGAAGATAACGGCGTGATCACGCTGGAGGCGCACAACGGGGATGTCTGGGGCGCGGAGGATTCCATCCATGTTGTCTACCGAGAACTAAAAGGCGACGGGCGCATCACCGCCCGGCTTATCGATCTGCGTTACAGCGATCCCTACGCCAAGGCCGGGGTCATGATGCGTAACACCCTCGCCGCCAATAGCGGCTACGTGCTGGCCGGCTACAGCGCATCAATCGGCGCGCTATCACAATGGCGCAGCAACACCGGCAACGCCACCGGCAACAGCGGCCATTTCCCCCCATCCGGCAACGGCAGCCAACCCACCTGGCTACGTGTGACGCGCGACGGCAATACCTTCCTGGCGGAAGCGTCCGACGACGGCAAAAACTGGGCCATACTCAGCAAACGCACCCTCGTCAACTTCAACGACACCCTCTATGTCGGGCTAGTGCTCAGCTCACGGAATAACAGCAACGGCAAAGTCAGCTTCGACAATGTGAGCGTCGAGCGCTAAAACCGTAACGACAACGTCCACAAACACAAAGGCCGCCTCCCAGGAGACGGCCTTTATAACGGCCTATCCGCGTCGAATGTCGGGTGCGGACACCGCCGTCACACGACCGCCATCATCAATGTTTACCTGCCAGCGCCACCGCATCATGCAGATTCAGACGTTGCCAGAAGTTGGACTCGCCGCCGCCATTGGATAACGGATAACCGTCCGCCAGCGCGGTTTTCGCCATCAGCGCGCGCCGTTGCGCCGCGCTCAGATTCGGCAACGGCCCTTCCAGCAGCACTTCCGCCCCGGCAGGGACGTTCACCGGCTGCGCCTTCACCTTCGCCTGCGGCAAATGGTAGGTCATGGTGTAGGTGTAGAACGTCCGCATCGCCGGATCGGTATAGGGATCGTTCTTGCCCTGCGGTTTGGCGCATTCCGCCAGACTCACGCCGCAGGCTTTCTCCAATGCGGCACGCAGCTGGCTTTTGGCCTCGGTAAACAGCACGCGATATTTCGGATCGTTCAGGAATTTAGCGACGCTGCGCTGTGCGGTCATTCGGCCGCCCATGACATCCAACGGGAAATGCACCCCCAGCACCAGACGGGAATAGCCGTAGGTGGCGGCGCGATCAATCAACGGGACAAACCGCTCCGGCAACATCTGCGCCAGCAGTAGCGCATCATTATAGCCGCCGTTGGTATGGCCGCTCGGGAACGAACCACCGGACGCGGTATAACGATAACCGTCGCCCACCACCGCAGTATCCGGCACCAGATGGATGCTATTGCCCGGCTGTTTAAACGGACGCAAATAGTTATAGGTATTTTTGGCCGCAGACGTACTGACGTTGGTGGCTTTGATCAACGCGGCCGCCTTGCCGATTTCACCTTTCTGATACACCTCCAGGAACGCCTTGCCCAGACGCGGGCCCAGCGCTTCCGCCAGCGCGTAGAGATAACGGGTGTTTTCCGCATCGATCAACGCTTTCTGGCGCAGCGGCAACGTCGCTTCCAGGTTGATGCGCTCCACCGTCGCCAGGTTTTGCTTCAGCACGGCTTCCGGCAACGTTTTGAAACCCTCCAGCAGCTTGACGCTAGCCTGCTGATCTTCTTTGGCGTTGAACTTATAGCCTGTCGCTTTAAGCCACTTCATATCACCCTGCGGCGCATCCTGATCCGGCGCTTTCTCCATCACTGCATGGGTCAATTTCGGCGCCGTGCCCTGTAATGCTTGCTGCAACAGTTGCTGAACCCGTTGCTGCATTTCAATCACCGGCGCGCTATTGCTGGCTTCGGTCGTGGTCTGCAACAGACGCACCTGCGGGATCTGGGAATCGCTGGTGGCGGCCGCCTGAACCTGCACTGCGGTCAGCGCGCAGGTAACGGCCATGAAAAGAGAGGTGTAGCGCATTGGTATGTCCTTTTTATTGTCATGAACAGGAAACTGCATCAGGCTAATGGGAAACGATGACAGTTCTGTGAAATTTTCTGATAACAACAACACGTAGACAGCGCCCGCCAGCATGCATGGTGCGACCTCCCGTCGTCGACGCCGGGACAAAACGCCCACAACCATCACGCCTCATTGCCGGACACCACCGGTACTACCGCAGCCAGTGTAGTACAGCGAACAAGGAAAGGGTGTGAAATATGCGGGTTCTGATATAGCGAATGTTAATGAAAAATAATGCAAAAATGGCGTTTTCTCCCGTCTCCGATCTCAACGCGGAACAGCCTTTCAGCGCACATGCGTAGCCACCGCAGCGCGGCACTACCGGGCAACCATGCGACAGGCCAACGACAGAACAACGACAGAACAACGGCGGGGGAAAACGAATGGCGCCGCCGCCAAACAACCGCGACGGCGCGCCCCCCGCACACAGACGGCAGGCGACAATCAGGTGCGGTAAGTCTGGTTGATAAAGCGCGCGAAGTCGTGGCTCATGGCGTCATCGCCCTGTTGGTTATCCGCCAGTACCTGATCACCATCCACCACCCGAATCCGGGCATTGAGGGGGAAATCCGCCGTGGGCTGCGGACGTGCCGCCGCCGCCAGCATTACCGCCTGAGCCTGCCGCCAAGCTTCTTCCACCGTCAGATTGCATTCGCGGGCCAAATAATCCGGATTGAACCCTTCGCCGGTCAGGCTGCGCAGTGTCTCATCGTGGGTCTGGCTATTGCCGGGTTGCCAATAGTGACGGGTTAAATCCGGGCCGATCGCCGGGTTGTCCGCCAAGTAGCCATCCCGTTGCAAGAAGAAATGGCGCGTCTGTTCCACCGCCATCATCGCCAACAGATAGCCGTGATACGAACAGGCCGACTCCATCGACAACAAATGCGGGATCGCTATCGTCGGACGCGGGCTGCCGCTAATCCCCAGAATATGCTGCTCAATATCACGCGCCAATGCGGTAATCGCCTCCGGCGTGCGCGCCTCGTCACTCATGCTATAAAGCCGCCATTCGAAATAGGGCACCAGCAGAATATGGCGCTCGTCGAACGCCCGCATCGGCTGGCGGGTACGGATCTCCGCTTGAATCAATGCATCCGGTATCGGTTCGCCTTGTCGGGTACGAGCATAGCGTTTCAGCCAGTCAGCATCCTGCAACAGACTGTCGCAGAACATCGACTGGGTTTCGGCGTAAGCCATTGACGTCGGCGGAAACTCCTGAGCAAAACAGGGCGCGTTTTGGCGGATATTGGCGAAATGCGCGGCGTGGCCGCCTTCATGAAACAGCGTATTCAACCCCCTAGCACCGCTACCGACCTGATCCGGCCGCGCCAAGCTGGTGAAATTGATGCGCGCCGGTCGCCACTGCCCCTGATCGATAAACGGCGGCACCGGCTGATGCATGAAACCGTTCTCATACTTGCCGGGACGCACCAGCAGGTCGAGTTGCAGCTCGGCGTCGCCAAAGTCGATATGCAGACGTTTAAAACTGTCGACCCAGCGCGCCAGCGAATCCTCAAACGGGAAGTACGGATCGAGCTGACGGGTCACATCGCCGGTGCTGGCATAACGGATATTCCAGGGTGCCAACGCATCGGCGCCCTTTTCCGCCGCCAGTTGTTGCAGACTGCGCTGGTTCGCCTCCCGCGTCTGTTCCTCAAACCGATCGAGGATGGTGAACAGTTGTTCCGGCGTCATATGCTCGGTTTTGTTCACCTTATAGTCAAAATAGTTGCGATACCCCATCTGTCGTGCAAACCGGTTACGCAACGCCACTAGCTCTAGAAAGCCGTGCCGCAGCAACCATTGTTCCAGCTCGCGCAGCGCCTGTTGGGAACTCTGACGCCAGCTTTCATTGTCGTTGGTGGTCTGATTGGTCAGCAACTCACCGAGCGACGCAGGCACCCGTTCGCCGTGCTCGTTGATATGGGTGGTCTGATAGGTTTTACGACGCGAAAACAGATCGTTTTCTGCAGCGACCAGCGCATTCATCAACGTCTGCGCCTGTTCATCCTCGATCACATTGCAGTCGAAAAAGCGGTACCAGCCGCGCAAGCCATGCAGCAAGGCCTGCTGCGCCGGCGTTGTCGGCGCCGCCTTTACGCTGGCGATGTGTTCACGCAACTCCACCAGCCGTTGCGGCCGGGCGATAAAACTTTTCCAGTTGCTCTCCGCTTCGGCAAAACACGACGGTACGGTTTCATCGCCGGTTCCCATATAACGTTGCCAAAACAGATCCTCTTTGGCGCGGTGAACCGCCAGATAGTCGCGGTTCAGGGCGTTGAAATAGTCCACAGCCTGTTGCATGTTCGATCCTTTTCAATAGAGAGCAGAGTCAGCCCAGCCGCCGCCGGACAGTGGCTACCGCTTGTTCCATGGTCGGCGATTGGCCGCTGCCCACCAGACAGCAAGCCAGTTGCAGCCGTATCGATTGCGGTATCGGCTGCTCGCCCGCCAGACACTGACGAGTCCAGTCCACGGTGGCGGCGACATCGTGGCCAGGCGGCAGCGCATCGGCCGGGGAAGCGATGTCCTGACGCAACTGTAGCACCTGCTGCTGTTGCTGGTGAATGAAGTGGATTTCCGGACAGCGCTGCGGATTGGCATACACCTCGCCTTCCGTGCCGTGCATCAATAACGCACGACCCGCAATATCGCGGAAAAACGCGCCGACGCGCGTCACATATTCCGGGTGGGACACGCTGGCCAGCCGCAGCGCGGCGGCATCGTCAAAAGGCGTGGCCAGCTTAGCCAGCGTATGCGCACTGTTGCGCACCCCCATGCGCCAGCGCAGGTCGAGCTGGTGCGCCATCGGTGGGCACAACACCGAGATCGGGATAAACACCGGCGCGCCGGCGTCCAGCTGACGTTGCGCGTCATCGGCGCTGTCGGCGAACGCCACGCCCAGTTCCCGCAGCAGCGTCGCCGTGGTCACGCGGGTGCGATCTTCCAGTACGCCGTGCACCACCACCGGCAACCCCAGTTTATCCAACAGCAACGCCAGCAGCGGCGTCAGGTTGGCCTGCCGGCGGGCGCCGTTGTAACTGGGGATCACCACCGGCAACGGGCGTTGTGCCGGCGCCTGCAGGCACAACGTCCGTTCACGCATCGCTTGATAAAAGCCGAGCATCTCTGCTTCCGACTCCCCCTTGATGCGAAACGCAATCAGCAATCCACCCAGTTCCAGTTCCGGCACCTGACGATCCAACATCGCGCGGTAAAGCTCACGGGCGGTGTCCTGATCCAGATCGCGGGCGTGATTCTTACCGCGCCCCACCTCTTTAATGATAAGCGTGTAATCCATGATGCAGCCCCACTGTTTGCACGTTCTGTTCAGATAGCAGCGAACATAGCACGTTTCCCGACAAGTGAAACCGGTTACGCCAGACAGACTAGAGGAATTATGTGCGCCTGGTCGACAACCATGCGCCAAGCATGCTGTCACGAGCGTCAGGCGGTGCCGAACGTCGCCAGTGAGAGATAGCGGTTATTGCTGGCTGCGCGCCGCATCGTCATCAGCCGATGCAGGGCTAGCTTCCGGCATCGGCCGCTGTTCGATAGGGAAGACCGGCAACGCCTCCAGCAAACGTGCGCCGTAGCTTTTGGTCAACAGGCGTCGATCATAAATCACGACCTCGCCAAAGCACTGATGGCTGCGAATAAGGCGCCCGACCTGCTGAATCAGGCTGAACGATGCGCTCGGCAGGCTTTGCACCACGAACGGGTGACGCTTCTGCGCCTTCAGCCACTCGCCTTCGGTGAGAATGACCGGGCTGTCCACCGGCGGAAAAGCAATTTTGTGGATGTGCACCTGCGACAGCAGTTCCCCTTTCAAATCCAGCCCTTCGGAGAAGGATTGCAACCCGACCAACACGCTGGTTTGCCCCTCATTAATCCGCTGGCGGTGCAACTCCACCAACCGGTAACGGGGCTGGTCGCCCTGCACCAGCAACATCAGGCGCAGATCCGGTACCTGGGTCAAAAACAACTGCATCGCCCGTTGGCTGGCGAACAGCACCAGCATGCCGCGAAACTGCTCCCGCTTCAGTTCTGCACGGAAAAACCGCGCCATTTCGGCAATGTGTTCCGCTTCATGCGTTATCAAGGGTTCGTAACGCATTTGCGGGATCACCAATTTGCCTTGCTCGCGGTGGTGGAAGGGCGAATCCAGCGCCACGAAGGTATCCCCCTCCTGCTCATCCAGCCCGGACAGCTCTTTAAGGCGGTCGAACCGGTTAAGGGAGCGCAGCGTGGCCGACGTCACCACCACATGCGACAGGTTGCGCCACAGCAGCCGATCCAGCTGATCGCACACACGGATCCCGGCACAATGCAGATAGAGATGTGGCACGCCCTCCCGCCGTTCGCGCACAATCCATTTGGAAACCGGGGCGTTGGAGGCCTGCTCCAGCGCCGCCAGCCGCCACAATTTGCTCTGCGCCTCGAAGTAACCGAGCAGCCGACTCATGCGCAGCATGGTCTGATGCAGTTTCACCACATCGTGTTTGGCAGTTTTTTCGCCCAGATCATTGAGGATGTACTCCGCCAGACCACGCAAGCTGTCCTGCAATTTAAACAACCGGGAACAGACTTCGCGCATCTCCTCCGGCAAGTGCCCCATTGGGAAACGGTAATCCGCCTCCGGCGTCGCCGCAGGTAAGAACAACGCACACATGCGTTCGAAGGATTGCAACTGTTCGCGTATTTCGCCGCAGTGCTCCGCCAGCCGATCCGGCTGCATCATGCGCGGCGGCGAAGAGGGCGGGAACTGCCCCAGACACAGCGCCACCAGTTGCATCAGCTGATCGAGCTGGTGCTGCGCCGCCGCCGTCGTGACGTCGCCGGCCATTTCCAACGCATCACGCGCCACCTCCGGGATATGGTGGCCTTCGTCCAACACCAGCAGCAGGTTTTTCGGGTCTGGCAGCACGGCGTCACTCTCCATTGCCGCCAGCACCAACGCATGGTTAGTGACCACCACGTCTGCGTCGTCGATCTCGCGCCGGGCCAGAAAAAACGGGCACTCACGGTAGTGAAAACAGTTGCGCCCGAGGCAATTCGCCTTGTCGGTACTCAAACGGCTCCAGAGCGCATCGCCGATCGACTCCTGACTGTGATCCCGTAACCCGTCCCACTGATAGCTTTGCAACGCCAGTTGCAGCCGAGCGCTGGTGGCCTGTTCTTCTTTGCTGGAGGGGAGATGCTCATCCATAAACAGCAGTAGGTCGCCCTGCGACGACACGTCGGTGCTCATCGCCGCCAAATTGCGCGGGCAGACATAGCGACCACGGCCAAACGCGGCGGTGAACTTCAGATCGGGGATGAACTGACGCAACAGCGGCAAATCCTTGCTGAAAATCTGATCCTGCAACGCCACGTTGGCGGTACTCACCACCAGCGTTTTCAAGGTGTCACGGCCGATGGCAATGCCGGGAATCAGGTACGACAGGGTTTTGCCCACGCCGGTCGGCGCTTCGATCGCCAAATGGCGCGGGTAATCACCCGCCAGCGCTTTCGCCACTTCGGCAACCATCTGGCGCTGCGGCGCGCGGGAGACAAAATCCGGGATATGCTGTTGCAGCGCCTTGTACCACTGGCCGATTTGCTGCTTAAGTGCGGGGGTAAGGGTCATGCCGTTTCACTGTCCTTCAATCTGTCCGGCATTGTCCCACAGTCGGGCGGCGACGTCAGCCCGGATGACGGGATCCGCCTCGACAATCGGCGATCCGGCGAGTAGGCTGAGGGCCGTGATTTGCCACCCGGACTGTTATCGCCATGGCCGCCATCCGTCTGCCGCATCAACGTTACTGGTTCTCCCCCCGCCTGCCGTGGCTGGAATGCCGCTCGACTTGGCACAGCCAGCAACCTTACCACCCCCATCAACACCCGCAGCTTTCCCTCGGCTGCATGCTGGAGGGCGTCACCTGCTGCCATTACCGCGACGTCGACTATCTGCTCAACGCCGGCGAGTTGGTGCTCATCGAGCCGGACACCGCGCACAGTTGCAACCCGTTGCCGGGGCAACACCGGAGCTATCACATGCTGTATCTGGACAAAGCCTGGTGCCTGCAACGGTTAGCCGCACTATGGGGGCAGCCGGTATCCGATTTTTCCTGTGACGTTGTCACTATTAATCACCCGGACAGTTATACCCGCATTCTTCGCCTGATCCACCACCTCCATCAGGGGCAATTGCCGCAGGCGGAAACAGAACTACGGCGGCTGACCGACACCTTGTTTATGCATTATTGCCGTCCGGTCGCGCCGACGATGCCCTATAGCCCGACCACCCGCTACGTTCAGCAACGCCTATCCGCCGACCTGCTTGCCGCGCCGCCGTTAACCACCCTGGCGACCGAGCTCGACCTGCGGCGGGAAACGGTGTTGCGCCAGTTCCGACGAGATACCGGCATTACGCCGCTGGCCTACCTTAACAATATGCGTATCGAATACGCCAAATCCTTGATCAAGCAAGGGGCGGAGTTGGCGGATACCGGCTATGCCAGCGGTTTTTGCGACCAGAGCCATTTCCACCGCACTTTTTTGCAATACACCGCCGCCACGCCGGGCCAATACCGTCAGGGACGATCACTTTCCTGCAATACATAACGCGCCGGGCTGCCCACAATGCGCCTCCCGAATTCACGGAGGTTATGCATGTCATCCTTATTGTTTCCCGAACATTTTGCGGCGTTGGCCGCCGCGCACTTCGCCGCCCTGCTCAGCCCCGGCGCGGATTTTTTCCTGATACTGGCCTACGCTATTCGCCATCGATTACGGGGAAGCGCGGGGATCTGTCTGGGGATCGCAGCCGGCAACGCCGTCTATATCGCACTGGCATCGTTAGGCTGGCAGGGGCTGCGGCCGGACGGCGGGCTGTTCATCGCCCTTGAACTGGCGGGGGCGTGCTATCTGACCTTCATCGGCATCAAACTGCTCCGGGCCCCGGTCATGGCATCGCTACCTTCCCAGGGTGAGTCTGCGCCCTGCCCCGGCTTTGGCCGCCAGTGCCTGATGGGGTTCGGCTCGGCGTTATTGAATCCGAAAAATATGTTGTTTTATATCAGCCTGATGGCATCGATTCTCGGCCCGGTATCCGCAGGTCAGCAATGGCTGGTGGGCGGATGGATGTTTCTGGCGGTATTGCTGTGGGATTTACTGGTCGCGGCGCTGGTCGGCTGGCATCCGCTACAGCAACGGCTGCGCCCATTGCTGTTCGGGCTGACCCGTCTGTCCGGCGCTATTCTGCTGTTGTTCGGACTGGCGCTGTTGTTCAATCGCGCGCTGGCGTGTCTCGGCTGAGGCAGGCATAATCGCCGCCACCAAGCAGAGTCCCGTAAAAGGATAACCGAATGAACATCAAGAAACTGGGTATGATCGGCCTGTTCGCGCTGTGCGCGCTGGGGTGCATCGGCGGCATGGCATTGGTGGGGTATATCATCATCGTTCACGGCGCCTGAACCCGGAAGGTTCAGGCCGTCAAACGGCCCTGAGGCCAACGCCATCAGAGCTGCATGTCACTTATTGCAGCGTAAAGCTGCCGTGTTTCACCCGCTGGGAATCCAGCCCGATCATCACGTCAAACTGGCCGGGCTCTACCACCTGCTGCATTTGCTGGTTGTAGAACATCAGCGCCTGCGGCGTGATCGTAAAGCTGACTTGCTGGCTTTCTCCTGGCTGTAACATCACCTTGCGGAAACCGCGCAACTCCTTCACCGGACGGCTGACAGACGCCACCACATCGTGCAGGTAGAGCTGAACCACCGTCTCCCCGGCGCGTTTGCCGGTATTGGTCACTGTCACCGATGCGTTCACCGAGCCGTTGCGTTTCATGGTCGGGCTCGAGAGCACCACGTCCGACACCGCGAAAGTGGTGTAGCTCAGGCCATAACCGAACGGATACAGCGGCCCGTTGGCCTCGTCGAAGTAGTGCGAAGTGTACTTGTTGGGGGCCTCTGCGGAATACGGACGCCCCGTCGGCAGGTGGTTGTAGTACATCGGGATTTGCCCCACCGAGCGCGGGAAGGTCATCGGCAGTTTGCCGGACGGGTTGTAGTCGCCGAACAACACATCGGCGATGGCGTTGCCCCCTTCGGTGCCGCTGAACCAGGTTTCCAGAATGGCGTTGGCCTGCTGATCTTCACGGCTTAGATCCAGCGGACGACCGTTCATCAGCACCAGCACCAGCGGCTTGCCGGTGGTTTTCAACGCAGCAATCAGCGCCTTTTGCTCCGGCGGAATGGTGATTTTGGCGCGGCTGGAGGCTTCATGCGCCATCCCCTGGGATTCGCCCACCACGGCGATCACCACATCGGATTTTTTCGCCGCGTCCACCGCTTCGTCGATCATCGCCTGCGGCGAGCGCGGATCCACCATGACCGATTCATCGTATTCGTTCAGGAATTTAATCAACCCGTGGTGGTTGGTGACGTTGGAACCCTTGGCGTAATAAACACGGGCGTTATATCCCACCGCCTTACGGATCCCTTCGTACACCGTCACCGCCTGTGCCGGACGCCCGGCGGCCGACCAACTGCCGATAATGTCGCGTTTGCTGTCCGCCAGCGGCCCGACGACGGCAATCGTGCCGGATTTCGCCAACGGCAGAATATTCAGCCGGTTTTTCAACAGCACCAGGCTACGGCGCGCCACGTCACGCGCTTCAGCACGGTGTAGGCGGCTTTCGGCATTGGTATCCAGCGGATCGGAACCGACCGGGCCGAGATGGCGATACGGATCCTGGAACAGCCCCATGTCGTACTTCATGTTCAGCACCTGGCGGCAGGCATCTTCAATATCCTTAATATTGACTGCGCCACGCTTGACCAGATCCGGCAAATAACGCTCGAAATACTCGTCGCTCATACTCATGCCGATACCCGCATGCACTGCGATACGCGACGCATCGCTGGGGTCGGCGGCGACGCCGTGCTTAATCAACTCCTTGATGGCGCCATGATCGCTGATGGTGATGCCTTTAAAGTGCCACTGGTCGCGTAGTACATCCTTCAGCAACCAGCGGTTGGCGGTAGCGGGTACGCCGTTGATCGAATTAAGCGACGCCATCACCCCGTAGCTGCCGGCGTCGATCGCTGCTTTGTACGGCGGCATATAATCCTGGAACATGCGCTGCGGGCTCATGTCCACGGTGTTATAGTCGCGTCCGCCTTCCGCCGCGCCGTACAGCGCGAAGTGCTTGACGCTGGTCATCAGGGAATGGCGACCGGTCAGGTCATCCCCCTGAAAACCTTTTACCATCACCCGGGCGATTTCGCTGGTGAGGTAGGTGTCCTCGCCGAACCCTTCAGATACCCGGCCCCAGCGCGGATCGCGGGTGATATCCACCATCGGTGCCCAGGTCATGTTCAGGCCGTCTTCCGTCGCTTCATACGCCGCAATACGTGCTGATGTTTCTACTGTATCCATGTCCCAGGACGAGGCCAGACCCAGCCCGATCGGGAACACGGTGCGCTGACCGTGCACCACGTCGTAAGCAAAAAACAGCGGTATTTTCAGACGACTGAGTTGCATCACCTGGTCCTGCATCACCCGAATGTCAGGGCGGGTGACGGTGTTGAAAATCCCACCGACCTGTCCATTGCGAATCATCTCGCGAATCGCGTGTTTCGGGTTGTCCGGGCCGACGCTGATCAACCGTAACTGCCCGATTTTTTCTTCCAGCGTCATTTTTTTAAGCAGATCGTTAACGAAGGCATCGCGCTGTTGTTGGGATGTCAGCGTGGCCGCCGGCGGCGTGCCATCGACATGGTTCGCCCAGACCGGGCTGCATGCCAAACCGACAGCAAGCGTCAGTGAAGTAAGCCATTTCATGGATGGTTGTAAATCCCTGTGTGCAGCCGTCGGTCAAGAAGTGACGGTCTGCCTGATGGTGACAAGACAAGGCGGCTAATTTGCCACAAAACCTACGGTGGCAAAACGGATATCGTATTTTTTCCGGTACGGATGTGACGCAGAACAAACGCCATTCATCACAAAGAATCGTCAGAAACCTGACCAAACCTTGACGGAATATGTGCCTCGGTCGTTGGCGTACCGGTGCGCATGCGGCAATGTTCAGCACGGCAATGTTTTCAGCACAGAAATGTTTTCAGCACGGCAAGACAACTCGCCCGCCACGCGAAACCTATTGCCGACGCCGCCGATGAAACGGCCAGCGGTGTCGGAGAGGTAATGGCGCATCAAACCAAGGGATAGTCGACGAGAAGGACGATCAGTCAGAAGGCAACGCACGCGGCCCCCAACAGAGTCGGGCGATAGCGTGCGGTGGGTTTTATCGCGGGGCCAATGCAGTCAACGCCCGGTCGAGCGCACCGACCAGCCAGTCGATATCGTGCTCCTGGAACGCCAGCGTCGGACGCAGCTTCAGCACATTGCCATACGGCCCGGCGACGGAAGTCAGCACCCGGTCTTCGCGCAGATGTTCAATCACGTTCAGCGCCAGTGGTTTATCCGGCGTTTTACTCTCGCGGTCGTTCACCAGTTCGAAACCGATAAACAGCCCGGCGCCGCGCACATCGCCGATGCTGGGGTGTCTGGCCATCAGCCCGGACAGTTCGTTAAGCAATTTGGCGCCCACCACGCGGCTGTGCTCCTGCAATTGCTCTTCGCGGATGACATTCAGCACCGCCTGTGCCGCCGCCATCGCCACCGGATTGCCGCCGAAGGTATTGAAATAGGGAATTTCATCGCTGAACGCCGCCAGCACTTCCGGCCGCGCCAGCAGCGCCGACACCGGTATACCGTTGCCCATCGGTTTACCCATGGTGATCACATCCGGCACCACGCCATGACGGGCAAAACCCCAGAAGGCTTCGCCGGTGCGAGCAAAACCCGGCTGCACTTCGTCGGCGATGAAAATACCGCCGTTGGCGTGCACCACATCCACCGCCGCCTGCAAATACCCGACCGGCCCCGGCAATACGCCGTCGGACGAGAAGATAGAGTCGGCCAGAAAACCGGCGAACTTGATGCCGTGGGCAGCCATATCGTCAATTTGCTTCTGGATCTCGTTGGCGAACCAGGCGCCCAGATCCGGCGCATCCACCCGATAACGGTCGGGCGCCGGCACCAAACGGGTGGTGGCGGCGAGCGGTTGGCCGCTGCCCAGCGCCGGCGACGCGCCGGAAGTCAGATCGCTGGTGCCGTGATAGGCCTCGCGGGTCACAATGATGCCGGTGCCGCCGCTGTAGGCCCGCGCGACGCGCATCGCCAGATCGTTAGCTTCAGAGCCGGTGCACATGTACATCGCCTTGGTGATCTCGGGCGGTACCAGCGTCAGCAGATCTTCGGTGTAATTCAGAATGCGCTCATGCAGATAACGAGTATGGGTATTGAGCTGACACATCTGCGTATGCACCGCGTCAATCACTGCCGGGTGGCAGTGGCCGATGCTGGCTACGTTGTTGTAGACATCCAGATACTTATCGCCCGCCGCATCCCACAGATATTGCTGCTCACCGCGCACCAGATGCACCGGATTACGATAGAACAGACGATAGGAATCGCCCAAAACCCGGCTGCGTTTATCCGTCAGCGCGCGAATGTCTGCCGTCAGCGCCGCGGCGTGCTCCGCCCGAAAGCTGTTGGTATCCATGATGGTTGAACGTGTCGCCATGATGACTCCCGAATGAAAAGTAAAAAGTGTCCGACGCGGCCCAATACCGTTCGATTCCGCGTTGAGCATTGGGGGCAGGAAACGGCTGTACCACGATCCACTCCGGCATCGCCTCGCCCTTACCCTAAACCAACCGCATGGCGGCAATATGGTCTATCGGCACCGGGATGCGGTCATGATTACACCCTACACAAAAGCAACAAAATACACAAATACAAAAATACGCACTAATCCGACGCGGTGTAAAAACCGCGAACGTGCCGAGCATGCGCCTTGGTGCCAGACTCAATCCTGACGGGCAATCCTAAGTTTCATAGGGAATATGTATACTATCCGAACACAAAAAAGTTATTCTGACGCTGGCGACAACGAATGTGCACATGGGCAATGCGTGCACCCACGCCATGCTTAATTACACAAAACTACACAGACAGGAATAACCGAGCGCCAACTGATTCCTTCGCCAGAGGCCGCTATAATGCTCTCCCGGCCATGTCCTGACGCCATACACCGAACATGAGATAAACACATGCTTGAAGAAACCCGTTTGCACCGCATCCGATTGCTGATCTCGACGCTTAACCGGGTCACTACCGAACAACTGATTCAACACCTTGGCGTTTCCCGTGAAACCGTCAGGCGAGACATCCTCAAGTTGGAAGCGGAAGGCACGTTACGGCGCGTTCACGGCGGCGTGGTCGCCACCGGGCCGGAGCCGGAGCCGCCGCTGGCGGTACGCAATACCGTGCGGGAAAAGGAAAAACTGGCGATCGCCCGGCTGGCGGTGCAACAGTTACAAGCTGGCCAGACGCTGTTTATTGACGCCGGCAGCACCACGACGCTACTGGCCAGTGAACTGCTGCCGCTACCGGCGATGACGATCATCACCAACAGTCTCCCGGTCGCGCTGAAACTGAGCACCGGCGACGGCGACGAACGCCTGCAACACGAAGTGATTCTGCTAGGCGGGCATATGGGATCAGCGGCGCAGGCCACCGCCGGTGCGTTAACCGTCGGCGAAATCCAGCGCTACCGCGCCGATGCGGCGCTACTCTCGCCGGTCGGCGTCACCAGTCAATCCGGCGCCAGCAGTTTTTCCCATCAGGAAGCGGCTATCGCCGCCGCGATGGCAAACCACGCCAGGCACTGCATCATTCTGGCGGATCACAGTAAACTGGGCGTCACCAGTCGCGTCGTCTACGCGCCCCCCACCCGCATCGATACCCTGATCACCGATGCTGTCGCCGCCGACCACGCCGATCTGCCCGCGTTGCAGGCGGCCTGCGGCCAGGTGCTGCTGGCATGATGTTTAACGCCTATCCTGCCACCGCCAGCATCAGGCAGTACGACATCAGACTATATGCGGCGTAGGTCGAACCGCTCTGCGCCCGGCCCCACGGCAGGCGTGGCAAATCACGCGGCGCGCACACGCAGTAGCCGTGCATGAGGATATCGGGCGCGCCCCAGTCAAACCGACACATACAATAGGGTTAGCGCTACAGGTGATATGCGTCATGTTTCGTGGTACATCTAACCGCTATTTACCGGAGGTAACACCATGTATCAGCTCTACATCGCCAACAAGAATTATTCATCCTGGTCACTGCGCCCCTGGGTTCTGATGACCTCACTTCATATTCCTTTTGTTGAAACGCTGGTTCCCTTTGCCCCTGGCCCGACGCAACCCGCCTTTAAGGCATTTTCCCCTACCGGCAAGGTACCTTGTCTGGTGGATGGCGGGATCACCGTGTGGGATTCGCTGGCTATCACCGAATATCTGGCAGAACGCCATGATGACATATGGCCGCAGGACAATACGGCGCGCGCCTGGGCACGCTGCGCCGCCGCTGAGATGCATTCCGGTTTTAGTGCATTGCGTAACCAATGCCCGATGAATTGCGGCGTGCAGGTACAGTTAAACACCATCACGCCCGCGCTGCAGGCGGATATCGATCGCGTCGTCCAGCTCTGGCAGGAAGGGATCTCCCGGTTCGGCGGGCCGTTCCTGGCCGGTGCTAATTTCAGTGCGGTGGATGCGTTCTATGCGCCGGTTATCTTCCGTTTCAAAACCTACGCTCTGCCGCTCAACGGCGCGGCGCAGGCGTACTTCCAACTGATGCTGGCGCAGCCCGCCATGCAGGCATGGCTGAACCAGGCGCTGACGGAAACCTGGCGGGAAGACGCACACGAGCAGGAAACCACCGCCTTCGGGACTATTACGCAGGATCTGCGCGCCTCCTGATCGACCATCGTCAACCGCAAATCAGGCTCATATCAAACGACAGCCTATCCATGCAAAAACGGGCCGCCTTATGGCAGCCCGTTTTATTGGTACGTCAGGCACGCCGTGCCCATCCTCTCGTCCGTCGATTAATCAACGGCAGTGACCGACATACCGCCTGGCTGACGCTCGGCCAGCCCTTTCTGTTTTTTATAGCTTAACGCCGCTGCCGGCACCGGGCTGACCCGGCCGGTTTCCAGCCAGTTGCGCAGCCGGTTGGCATCAGCAAAGTGGGTGAACTTGCCGAATGCATCCAGCACCACCAGCGCCACCGGGCGTTGGTTGATGACGGTGCGCATCACCAGGCAATGACCTGCCTGGTTGGTAAATCCCGTCTTGGTAAGCTGAATGTTCCAGTCGGAGCGGTAAATCAGGTGGTTGGTGTTGCGAAACGGCAGGCTGTACGACGGGTTGGTGAAGGTCGCGGTTTTTTCCTGCGTGGTACTGAGCTGGCTCAACAGCGGATACTGCTTCGACGCAATCAACAGTTTGGTGAGATCCCGTGCGGTGGAAACGTTGTGGATCGACAGCCCGGTCGGTTCCACATACCGGGTATGGGTCATACCCAGCGCCTTGGCCTTGGCGTTCATGGCGGCGATAAACGCTTGATAACCGCCGCGATAATGATGCGCCAGACTGGCTGCGGCCCGGTTTTCCGACGACATCAATGCCAGCAGTAGCATGTCGTGACGGCTGATCTCACTACCCAGACGGACACGAGAATAGACCCCTTTCATTTCCGCCGTCTGGCTGATATCCACGGAAATCCGTTCATCCATCGGCTGATTGGCATCCAGCACGACCATCGCCGTCATCAGCTTGGTGACGGAGGCGATCGGGACGACAACATCCGGATTGGTGGAATACAGCACCTCGTTATTGCGTAAATCAACCACCATTGCGCTACCGGAAGCGATTTCCTGCCGGGCAGCGGCATGCTGTGTGGTGGAGGTTTGCGCCATAGCATGAGAAGAAACCAGCGCCGGCGCGGACAACAGTAACAAGCTCAGGATAGAAAAACGAAATTTTTTATTCATTATCAATAACTTAAACAGTCTACTGTTAAAGAGAAACCGAAAACCGAAGTATTATAGTGGCCTCTGCCTTTTGACGCATCCGGCGCACCGGAAAGCTTTGTGACAAAGTTTGACAGCCACGCCATGGCAAAATGGGCATAACATCTTGCTGTAGCAGGAATTATCCTCTCCCTGCCAGGGGCTCGCCCGCATACCGCCATCAATAACCCAGCAGTTGCCGATAGGATCGGGTTTCAATATTGTCCATCAGCAGCCCAAGACGCAGCGCGCACTCCTGGCATTTTTCACCCAACATGCCTAACTCTTCCTCCTCTTCAGTCATGCAGGATATTTCCACGTAGTGTCCCAGCGCATCGATATGATCCAGCGTGATATGAAAAATCCCCAGAAAGTAAATGCTCCGGGTTTTATTGATTTCGAAGGTGGGTTGATATCCCAGGGTTTTCAGCATACCGTCCGCCCGATCAAACGACTCGACGTTGACCGCTTCGCAACGCCCGGCTTTAGGCCCTTTTACGATCCAGAGCTTGATGCCCGACGGCGCCATATGGCGCAGAATCATACTGATATTCTGCCCGCTTAGCGATTTGTCAGCCGTATCATAATAGATATCGTATTCCCTATTTTCGAATACGAATGATTCGGGATGATGACTGAATAATTTCTCACGAAACGCGACTATATCCTGAATACGAAATTTCAATTCAACTTCATACTTCCCTTTAAAATGCTCGACCACTTTTATTTTCTCTCTCCGCTGTTTTTCTACCGCCGATAAAAAATCACACCAAGTTCAAAAAAGATAAAAAATAAATATTCAGCAAGTAGAAATCGTGTTACGTATGCGTAACGTGTTTATTTTTCGAAACATACAGATAATGACGATGATATATCCGATGAAAAATAAGGCCGTGTCGTTACCGGTTAATTCTTCATCCCGCATCAATTATCCCGTTATGTTTTCTCACAACGCAGTGGCCGCGTTATCCCCGAAATAATTCGAGTGACAGGCAGGCGACAATCGAGCGACTCTCCAGACGCTTACATAGGTAAGTCAGGAGATGCATGAAGGCGGCCAACGCGCCTGCAGGTCGAACTATGACGGGTCTACCCATTGAAATGACAGCGGGCAACAGTGGTGCTTCTGTCTTCGACAATGGCCACGCCACACGGTGTGCTTATTGTTGTACGCTCCCGGGGGATGTCAACATTCCCACGCTACGGCGACTCCATGAACTTAAGAGATGGCAAAGCCAGCGCATCAGAAAGATGCTGCACCATGACAGCGAAAAAGAGAAGGTGTTTAACAAATACCCTGCAAAATAAAAAAAAGTTCCCAATAATGAATCCGCCATCTTTCCCTCACCAGACTATAAAATAAACGACACTTTCCGATAATGTTTATTTGTCGAGATGCATCCAGTGAATGGTTGCCGTTCTCGCTATACACCATGACAGCGAAAAAAACACCCCCAGCAATCACTTTCCCGATAAAAAAGGGCCTGGCCAACCAGGAATTAAGAGACATATTCATCCGGAATCAACCGACATATGCTCCCCGCCTATTATCTGCAAAAATGTGTCATCCTGCTAACCATGTATAGATACGAAAAAGTAATAATTCAATCCACCACACACATTTTTGCAACACTGTACCGAATTATCTGTAAATATTTCTTTCATGTATAAATGGTCATGTCGTCATAAGGCGCCTGACGACAGCCGGCCAGCCTTGAGCGCAAATCGCCGACATGCACTTCCAATTGATGAGCATCGGGATCCAGAAAATAAAGAGAGTCGCCCTCGCTGCGATTGTCCTTCCACTCCACCACGCCAGCCTGACGCAATCGCTGGCAAAACGAAGGAAAGTCCGCTTTCTCGATACTAAAGGCATAATGGGTATAACCGGTGGAGAGTTCGTCACGTTCAGGTTCCAACGTCAGACACAGCCAAAATCCCGGTAACGACAGGTAAGCCCCGCGCGCCCACTCGGCTTCGAGACGAAATTGCAGGAGCTGATGATAAAACCGGATGCTACGCGGTAGATCGCACACCGAAAGCGTTAAATGATTAAAACCGGATAGCATGGGTCATCCCTTCTGGTTGTAGCCAACCCATACAGCATACTCCCCCAAACTTGAGTTCGTATACCGGGCGACCTATCGCTCTTCTGGCACGGTCTCGTCTCGCCGATAGTGTTCAATCACCTGGGCGATGGCCGATGAGGTCGTCAAAGCCCGAACCTGGCTAAACAGATCACCGGCCTCGGCGTACTCTTTGCGCAGATACCCCAGCCACTGCTTAATGCGAGCGACATGATACAGGCCGGTATCCCCCTGCTTCTCCAGCCGCACGTACTTCTGCAACAACCGAACCACGTCCCCCCACGGCATACGCGCCTCGCGGTATTTAATCACCCTGCTTAGGTTGGGCACATTCAACGCACCGCGCCCGAGCATCACTGCATCGCACCCGGTAGCGGCCAGACAATCCTGCGCGCTCTGCCAGTCCCAGATTTCGCCGTTGGCGATCACCGGGATCGTTAAACGGCGGCGGATTTCCCCGATGGCGGCCCAGTTGATGCGCTCGGCCTGATAACCCTCTTCTTTGGTACGGCCGTGAACCACCAGCTCCGTCGCCCCCGCCTGCTGCACCGCATCGGCAATCTCAAAACGCCGCGTACTGGAATCCCAGCCCAGCCGGATCTTCACCGTTACCGGCAGCGCCGCCGGCACCGCCTCCCGCATCGCTTTCGCCGCCTGATAGATCAATTCGGGATCTTTCAGCAGTGTTGCACCGCCGCCGCTGCCGTTCACCATCTTCGACGGGCAGCCGCAATTCAGATCCACACCCCAAGATCCCAGAGACACCGCCCGTTCAGCATTCTCTGCCAGCCATTGCGGGTATTGCCCTAATAACTGCACCCGCACCCGCGTCCCTGACGACGTGCGGCTGCCGTGGCGCAGTTCTGGGCAGAGGCGGTAGAACGCCTTTACCGGCAGGCGTTGATCCACCACCCGTAAAAATTCGGTGATGCAAAGATCATAATCATTTACTTCGGTGAGCAATTCCCTGACCAGGGAATCCAATACCCCTTCCATCGGGGCCAGTAACACGCGCATAGCTCGACTCATCACAAAAAGGCAGGCAATGGTACTGTCGGCGGGAGAAACAACGCAATGGGAAACAGAAAGAAACGACGGGAAAGCATGCGCTTTCCCGTCATATAGCCGAGCGTTATTGCCGGATGTCGACTTGATAGAAAATATGCTTACCGAACGGATCGATTTCGTAACCGCTGACGTCCTTGCGCACCGGTTCGAAAATGGTGGAATGGGCGATCATCACCGCCGGCGCCTGCTCATGCATGATGAACTGCGCCTGACGGTACATCTCCACCCGCTTCTGATGATCCTGCTCGGCCCGCGCGTCGGTCACGAGTTTATCGAACGGCGCATAGCACCATTTGGACGAGTTGGAACCGCCATTGGCCGAAGTGCAGGTGAATAAGGGGCCGAAGAAGTTGTCCGGATCGCCGGTAGCGGTCGTCCACCCCATCAGCGCGGCCTGATGTTCACCGCTTTTCACCCGTTTGAGGTATTCCCCCCATTCGTAACTGACGATATTGGCCTTCACGCCCACCTTCGCCCAGTCCGCCTGAATCATCTCCGCCATACGGCGGGCATTCGGGTTGTACGGGCGTTGCACCGGCATCGCCCACAGATCGACGGCCGTCCCTTCCGCTAGCCCGGCTTCTTTCAAGAGCGCTTTGGCTTTCTCCGGATCGTAGTCGTAGTCCTTCACATCGTCAGCGGCGCTCCATACGCCGGGCGGCAACAGGTTTTTCGCCGCCGTGCCGGTACCCTGGAATACCGCCTCGATGATGGCCGGTTTATTGATCGCCATGGTCAACGCCTGACGTACTTTCACGTTATCAAACGGCGCTTTCTGGGTATTGAACGCCAGGAAGCCGATATTCAGACCGGCCTTCTGCATCAGCGTAATGTCTTTGTTGTTCTTCATGTCCGGCAGTTCCGCCGGATTGGGAAACGGCATCACCTGACACTCGTTTTTGCGCAACTTGGCGTAACGCACCGACGCATCCGGCGTGATGCTGAATACCAGTCGATCAAGCTTCGCCCGCCCTTGCCAGTAACCGTCGAACGCCTGAAACAGAATGCGGGAGTCTTTCTGATACTGCGCCAGACGGAACGGCCCGGTACCGATCGGCTCCAAATCCACTTTCTCCGGCGTGCCGGCCTTCAACATATTATCGGCATATTCTGCCGACAGGATCGAGGCGAAATACCAGGCGAGATCCGCCAGGAACGGTGCTTCGGCATGGCTCAGGGTGAAACGCACCGTATAGTCGTCGACCCGATCAATCGCGGTGATCAGCTTGCCGAACGACAGGCTTTCAAAATTGGCGTACGTCCCGTTGGACACCTTATGGTACGGGTGATTGGGATCTTTCTGACGCATAAAGGAAAAAATCACGTCATCGGCGTTGAAATCCCGCGTTGGGGTAAACAACGCATTGCTCTGGAACTTCACGCCGTGACGCAGATGAAAGGTGTATACCTTGCCGTCCGGGCTGACGTCCCAGCTTTCCGCCAGGCTCGGCACCAGTTCGGTAGTTCCGACGTTGAAATCCACCAGCCGGTTGTAAATCGGCACCGCGCTGGCATCCACGCTAGTGCCGGAGGTATAGATCTGCGGGTTAAAATTTTCCGGCGAACCTTCAGAGCAGTACACCAAGGTTTTGGCGGAAACCGCCGAGCTGACCGCCAGTGCCAGAGCCGCCAGCGTGATGCGTGTTATCGCGTTTTTCATCCCCATCCTCACTTTTTGTTGACTTTAAGGTCTGTCGCTGCGTACAACGAAGCCTCTGATTCTTATTGGAAACCTTTTGTCACCATAGCGAATCTGCCAGACAATCCACAAATAAGGAAGCGTTATGACCCAGCCGCTGGCCAGTCAGTTGACCACCCGTTTTTTCCGTTATCTCGCCGTGACCAGCCAGAGCAATGCCGCGACGGCGACCTTGCCAAGCACACGCGGACAAACCACCATGGCGCAGTTGCTGGCAGACGAACTGCGTGCGTTAGGGTTGCAGCATGTGGTGATCGACGAGCATGCCACCGTCACCGCCGTCAAGCCGGGAAACACGCCGGGCGCGCCGCGCATCGGTTTTATCACCCATATCGATACCGTGGATGTCGGGCTGTCGCCGGATATCCACCCACAGGTGCTGCCGTTCGACGGCTCAGATTTGTGCCTCAACCACGCGCAGGATATCTGGCTGCGCACGGCGGAACACCCGGAAATTCTGCCTTATCGCGGCCAGGAGATTATCGTCGGCGACGGCACCAGCGTGCTGGGGGCGGATAACAAGGCGGCCGTCACCGTGGTGATGACGCTGGTGGAGAACCTGACGGACGACCAGCCGCACGGCGATATTCTGGTGGCGTTCGTACCAGACGAAGAGATCGGCCTGCGCGGCGCGAAAGCGCTGGATCTGGCGCGTTTCGAGGTGGATTTCGCCTACACCATCGACTGCTGCGAACTCGGCGAAGTGGTGTACGAAAACTTCAACGCCGCATCGGCGGAAATCCGCTTTACCGGCGTCACCGCCCACCCGATGTCGGCCAAAGGCGTGCTGGTCAACCCGCTGATGATGGCCCACGACTTTATCGCCCATTTCGATCGCCGCCAGACGCCGGAACACACGGAAGGCCGCGAAGGTTACATCTGGTTCAACGACATCCATGCCAACGCCAACGAAGCGGTGCTGAAAGCCTCGATCCGCGATTTCGATCTGGCCGGGTTTGAGGCGCGCAAACAGCAAATCCGCGACGTCACGGCGCAAATCGCTGCGCAGTACCCTACCGGGCAGGCCAACTGCACCGTCACCGATGTTTACAGCAATATCAGCAATGCGTTAGGGGATGACCGGCGCGCCATCGATCTGCTGTTTGGCGCCATGCGGGAGTTGTCGATTGAACCGAAAGTGACGCCGATGCGCGGCGGCACCGATGGCGCCGCGCTCTCGGCCAAGGGGATTCTGACGCCCAATTTCTTCACCGGCGCGCACAACTTCCATTCGCGCTTCGAATTTCTGCCGGTGCCGTCGTTCGTCAAATCATACGAGGTCGCGCTGCGCCTGTGCCTGCTGGCAGCCGCCAGCGCCTCAGCGCAGTAGTTGTTAACGTAGCCGTTGTTAACGCAATAATTGCCGACGCAGCGTCGACGGGGTGACGCCGAACTCGGCGCGGAAGCGCTGGCTGAAATGGCTGGCGGAGCTGAAACCGCAGGCCAGCGCCACCTCGGTGATCGATAACCGGGAATGGCGCAGCAGATCCTCTGCCTGCGCCAGTCGGCGCTTCATCACGTACTGATGCGGCGCCATCCCGACGCTTTGGCGAAACATGCGGGCAAAGTGGAATTCGCTCAGCCCGGCTTCCGCCGCCAGATCGCCAATCGTCAGCCCTTCCGCCGGACCAGCGTCGATCCGCGCTTGCACCCGTCGCAGCACGGCGGGCGCCAGCCCACCCCGCACGTTCGGCTCAGCCCAACGCAATTGAGAATAACGTTGCAGCACATGCAGCATCACCAGCGTAGACGCGGAACTCAGCATCATCCGGTTGGCGGGATCGCGCCAGTTGCCGGCCAGCAGAAAATGGCGATACAGCGCTTCCAACTGCGCATCTCCGATAAAAATGCGCTCATCAAGGCAGATGGATGCCGGGCTGCGATCCCAGGTTTTTTCCGCCAGTTGGTGCAAGTGATCATCGGTACAGTAAAAATGAGCGAAATGCAGATTACCGCGGATGTCCCAGGTCGACACGCTCTCCTGCGGCATCAGGCAGAAACGACCGGGCGCGCCGCCGTTAAACCAGCCGTCGGGGCGTTTGTGATAACTCTCATAACCATCCTGGACATACATACTGAACGTATGGTGATGGGTATTTTCCAACGTCACCCGATCGTGACTGTTCTGCCAAATGGCCAGTTGCACGTCATTATCCAGCGTCACGCTATCCTGCAGCCGGGTTTTGTAATGTTGTAACATCTCAAAGGCTTCATACTGCTGCATGCCGAACCCCGCCCATCGCTTGTTGATTAATCCACTATATACCTTCCACAATACCCATTGCAGGCACATCGATTTTTTTCCGTACTGCGGAGCATTAAATAGGGAGGTTATTTAGCACATTATTTACAGCATATTCTGCACGGCTCAAAACGGCATGTCTCCAGAAAGGATTTTTCAAAGCTGAAATCCGCCGGGCCAAACTTCTTGATGCCATAGTGGAAGAGCGCCATCATTAATGCCGGTTTTAATTCCATCAACCACAATCTGACGTCATCGGATTCCCTGTCGAGATGCTTCGCCGGCTTATACCTTTTATTATAAACCTCACGGTTTTCATTCATCAGCGCCTTCGCCCGCTCAACCGTTTCATCGATAAAAGCTTTAATTTCCTCTAGGGATTTAGCGGTGAATTCATACCGGCCGGTATTTTTCCCGGTGAGTTTCTTGGGCGGGTTGACCAGCATAAAGCGAGCCGTCAACATGTTAATAAACTTCTGCTCATCACTATTCAAAATATGCCGATTTTCATACGCAAACTGTTTACATGCCAAAATGGCCTGAGCGCCCTTACTCTCAATTTCCGGCGGAATCTCAAAATTAATATAATCATTATGCATGGCAGTGCAATCAGCAAACTTGTGATATTTAGGCGCCGAATGACTGTCAAACAGTAAATGCATGTTGATGCGTTTTTTTCTAGCTTCTTCAATAAATCGGTTATCCAACTCTGTGAACAATGCATGGGTTAACCAAAGCTGGATAAAATCATTATCCGTTAATAACAATCTTAGATTGTCATTATCGTAATACTTATGGCACAGCTCAACCGTGATGCCAGAAAAAACGACATGAAACTGATAGGTGAGGCTCTTAAACGACCCCTGAGTAATAAAATATCTCTCAGGATTGGCTATCGAAGGGTTATTCATGATCCCTGCCCTGCATCATGTCGTTAAGCCTGCGCGAGTAGACCTCGTCCACCTCCACTGAAATAGACAAAATCCCCTTTTCTATCAACACACCTAACGACGAACGAACGAGGTCACTTGCTTCATAGTCTTGTGCAATTTTTTTAACTATTGGCACATGCTCTTTGGTTGTTAACAGGTACTCAGCAAGCAATTCCCTGATTTCATCATAAAATAAGTTGGCTTTGTTTTTCCCATAGATTTCACACATGATTTCTATCATTGCAGCAATTTTATGACTGGGACGATAACTGATGGTGACATAATCATCGCTATTGCTATTCACCAGTCTTTCATTAATCACATCGGCAAGTTTTTTCATGATTTTTACTTTATATCTTTATTCGCCAGAATACGTTTAACGTCATCATGCTCTTGTGTATGCGCATTTTCATACTGAAAATACTGATTCACCCAATGACGTGCATGCTGATCAGGGTCAATTTCATAAAGCCAACTTTTCTCAAGCGCGTTCCTCTCGTTCAACTCAGGATTTAGTTTATCTGCTTCCGTAGCCAACAAATATCGCGTATCGAAATTGGTAACGTCATTTTTAAAAAATGCATACACCAGATGCTCAATCACCGTATTGATGGCATTTGCACGTGTATCATCATACAGTTTCGTCAATTCATCAAAAACCGCCAAATCCACTTTATGAATCTTAATATTCATTTTAGGTTTAGCAAAATCGGTATTATTAATAATCTCATCGCCGAATTGAGCGTCATCAATTGAAATTTTTTTCATGGGTTTTATATCTCTTCTTCACGTTGAATGAATCGTTGTAATACGCCGTGATCAGCGTCTCGTTGAATTCGACCACGGTCAACCCGCCGCGGCTCTTCAACTTTTCCAGATGTTTTAACAGATCGGAGAGTGTGCCCATCATCACGCTGATGGTTTTTTTATCCAGAATGATTTTCTCGCCATCGCCCGATTCGGTTCCGAAATCCAGCGCAATATCAATTACCGCCTGCTGGATGCTTCTCTCACTCATACGCTTGTAGGCATGTCGTGTCAGATTCATAGTGACCTCCTGATGATGGATAGACTATAAGACCAAAATCAGACCATGTAAATAGTCATTTTTTGACTTTTTGTTTACTCATCATGGAAGATTCATGAATATCAGCCGAAAAACAATCCGCAGAATGCGAATAACAACATGATTAATTGAGTCATTATGATAAATCGCCAGCAGCATCCGGCACCTGGCGACAAAACCGCAAGATGCCGACACCCACCGCAGGTTCCTGACAGCCAATAACGCCGATAGCACGGATAATTAGCGCTCGGAAGTCATGAAGGAATCGATGAATGAATAGTCTGCTTTACTGCTCGGTGGTGTTGATTTGGGGCACTACCTGGATCGCCATCAGTCTGCAACAGGGTTCCGTGCCGGCGGAAGTCTCCATTTTCTGGCGTTTCGCCTGCGCCAGCGCGCTGTTGATGGTGTTCCTGCTCCTCACTCGCCGGTTAAAACCGCTGTCGCTCTCCGGCCATCTGTTGTGCATGCTGCAGGGCGTAACTGTTTTCGGCATGAATTTTTTCTGTTTCTATCATGCCGTCGCCTGGATCCCCAGCGGACTGGAATCCGTCATTTTTTCCATGGCGGTGCTGTTCAATGCCTTCAATGCGCGGCTGTTTTTCGGCCAGCGGCTAACGCGCAATGTGATGCTCGCCGCGCCGTTAGGGCTGTGCGGCATTCTGCTGCTGTTCTGGCGCGATCTGTTGCACATCAGCGGCAGCCCACAGCTACTCTGGGGGGTGGGCCTGAGCCTGCTCGGTACTTATTGTTTCTCTCTGGGCAATATGATCAGCGCCCGCCATCAACAACTCGGCCGCGATGTCATGACCACTAACGGCTGGGGGATGTTGTACAGCACGTTGGCGATGGGCGCGCTTGCCTGGTCGCTGGGCTACAACTTTCAACCGGAAACCTCATTGCGCTATCTCGGTTCGCTGTTCTATCTGGCGGTGTTCGGCTCGATAATTGGCTTCGGCGCCTATTTCATCCTGGTTGGCCGCATCGGCGCCAGTCAGGCGGCCTATTCAACCCTGCTGTTTCCGCTGGTGGCGCTGTCGGTATCCACGTTGTACGAGGGGTATGAATGGCATCTCAATGCCGTGGCGGGGCTGGTATTGATTCTGGTGGGTAATGCGGTGATGTTTTACCGACCACAACCGATCGCTAAGGTGGTCGAACAGCACTAAGACCACGCCGCTTTCGGCGATTCGACCGCTCCGGCCACGTTCCACGCTCATGCGTCGTGGCCGGAACGGCGATGGCGGGTTACTGGCCGCTGGTTGGCTTACGCGGCGGGCGACGACGGGCAGTTTGCCCATCGGGACGCTGGCCTGCCGGACGTACCGAACCTTCACGTCGCGGATGACGAGTACGATCACCTTGCGGCCGACTCTGTGCCCCCTCATCCTGCGAACGCCCGCCTTGACGCGGAGCTCCACCGCGTCCGCCCCGTCCGCCTTGACGACCGTTCTGGATCGGTTCGGCCTTGATGCTGGGATCGGGCTCATAGCCAGGGATAGCTATGCGCGGAATCTCGCGCTTCAACAACCGTTCGATATCCCGCAGCAATTTATGCTCATCCACGCAGACCAGCGATAGCGCCTCACCGGTGGAGGCGGCACGCCCGGTTCGACCGATACGATGGACGTAATCCTCCGGCACGTTCGGCAGCTCATAGTTCACCACATGCGGCAACTGGTCGATATCCAGCCCGCGCGCCGCGATATCCGTCGCGACCAGCACGCGGATTTCGCCATCCTTGAAATTGGCCAGCGCCCGGGTACGCGCTCCCTGGCTTTTGTTGCCATGGATGGCGGCGGCGGTAATACCGTCTTTATTCAACTGTTCCGCCAGATGGTTGGCACCGTGTTTAGTACGGGTAAAAACCAGCACCTGCCGCCAGTCGTGTTTGCCGATCAGGTGCGACAGCAGTTCACGCTTGCGTTTTTTGTCCACCAGATGCACATGCTGCGTCACCAGCTCCGACGGCGTATTGCGGCGCACCACTTCCACGGATGCCGGATTGGTCAGCAGCTTCCCGGCCAGTTCTTTAATTTCGTCGGAGAAGGTGGCGGAAAACAGCAGGTTCTGCCGCTTGGCCGGCAGTTTCGCCAGCACCCGGCGAATATCGTGGATAAAGCCCATGTCCAGCATGCGATCGGCTTCATCCAGCACCAGTATTTTTACATGCGACAGATCGACCGCGTTCTGGTGCTCCAGATCCAACAGACGGCCCGGCGTAGCAATCAGGATATCGACGCCGCCGCGCAGCTTCATCATCTGCGGGTTAATGCTGACGCCGCCGAACACCACCAGCGAACGCAGACGCAGATATTGGCTGTACGCCTCCACGTTTTCACCGATCTGCGCCGCCAGTTCGCGCGTCGGCGTCAGGATCAGCGCCCGCACCGGCCGACGGCCTTTGGTCTGCGGCGGGTTATCGTTCAACAATTGCAGCAACGGCAGTGTAAAGCCGGCGGTCTTGCCGGTTCCGGTTTGGGCGCTGGCCATCAAGTCACGCCCTTCCAGCACGACGGGAATCGCCTGGCGCTGGACCGGCGTCGGCTCACGGTACCCCTGCTCTTCCACGGCGCGCAAAATATCGGCACTCAGGCCGAGAGATTCAAAAGACATAATAGAGAACTACTCCAGATCAGCCCTGAACAGCTATCCGCGTATGCGGTTTTCAGGGCGAAAACAGATGGGTTCGACGCCGTTGCCGACGGTTTGCCAGACAACACACCAACCCAGATGAATGGGCACCAACTGCACAGTATCAACTGCCCGCGATAGTAACAGAAAACCCCTTGTTTGAGGAATTTTTATCTATGCATCACATTTTCTTTGCCGCTTTATGCGGCAGAATGGCCGGCATTACTATACATATCAGTATGTTGTTGTTTGATGGAGAAAACCGCCGTTATACCCCCAATAATTCGAGTTGCAGGACAACACGCTGGCGTGTTGAACAACGCCAAGCGTTGGCCCTTTGATAGACCGAGTAACACAGCCAACACACCTGCAACTTGACTGACGGGTATACATCACCGCCGTCAGGGCCACGGACAGCACGAATGATGCGGCGGATTGTGCATAACGAGTTATCCTTTTCAAAAACAGGAACCCAAAAACAGGAACGTTATCGCGACACACATTCGGGAGAGCTATGAACAAAAAAACAGGGCTATTGACGGCACTTGCATTGTTGGCCGTCGCCGCTGTCGGTTATGGCGTAACGGAATACCGACGACAGCAGGATACGCCGCTGACGCTGTACGGTAACGTAGATATCCGCAGCGTCCATTTGGGGTTTCGCGTCGGCGGGCGTCTGGCGACACTCAATGTAGACGAGGGGGATACCATCCAACCGGGGCAGGCGTTAGCCCAACTGGATGACGCGCCATACCGAAACGCGCTGCGGCAGGCGCAGGCCAACGTCGCCAGCGCACAGGCTCAACTGGCGTTGCTGCGGGAAGGCTATCGCAGCGAGGAAATCGAACAGGTGCGCTCGCAGATGGCGCAGGCACAAGCCGCCTATGACTATGCCAACCGCTTCTACCAACGCCAACAGGGGCTGTGGCAACAGCGCACCGTCGCCGCCAACACACTGGAAGACGCCAAAGCCACGCGGGATCAGGCGCTGGCTACGCTGAACGCCGCCAAAGAAAAATTCACCCAGTACCAGCGCGGCAACCGGCCGCAGGAAATCGCCGCCGCCGAAGCGTCGCTGGCGCAGACGCAGGCCGCCGAAGCACAGGCTGAACTGAATCTCCAGGATACGGCGCTACATGCCCCTTCGGCCGGCGTCATTCTGACCCGCGCCGCCGAGGCGGGCAGCATGTTGAGCGCCGGCGGCACCGTTTTTACCCTCTCACTCACCCATCCGGTCTGGATCCGCGCTTACGTCAGTGAAAAAAATCTGGGGCGCACCGCCCCTGGCAACGAGGTATTGATCTTTACCGACGGACGCCCCGCACATCCCTACCACGGCAAAATCGGTTTTGTCTCGCCCAGCGCCGAATTCACGCCCAAAAACGTGGAAACCGAAGATCTGCGTACTGATCTGGTCTACCGGCTGCGAATTATCGTCGGCGATGCAGACGACGGCCTGCGGCAAGGTATGCCGGTCACGCTACGTCTGGCACAGGACACCGCGTCGCATGGGCAATGACCGCGCGCTGATTCTACTGGAGGCGCTGGAAAAACGGTTCACCGGCATGGAGAGACCCGCCGTAGCCCGGCTGACCGCCGAGATCCACGGCGGCGCGGTAACGGGTCTGGTCGGCCCGGACGGCGCCGGCAAGACCACGCTGATGCGTATGCTGGCCGGGTTGCTGACGCCTAGCGCCGGCAGTCTTCGGGTGTTGGGGCTGGATCCTATCGCCGACGATCGCCAACTGCATGCCCGCCTGGGCTACATGCCGCAAAAATTCGGGTTGTACGAAGATTTAACGGTGATGGAAAACCTGACGCTATATGCCGATTTACGCGGCATTACCGGCGCATTGCGGCAGGCCACGTTCGAGCGGCTGCTGGCCTTTACCGATCTCACCCGTTTCACCCGCCGGCTGGCCGGCAAACTTTCTGGCGGCATGAAGCAGAAACTGGGGCTGGCCTGTACCCTGCTGGGGCAACCCGATGTGCTGCTACTGGATGAACCGGGCGTCGGCGTCGACCCCATCTCCCGCCGTGAGCTGTGGCGCATGGTGCATGAGTTGGCGAATGACGGCATGCTGATCCTGTGGAGTACCTCCTATCTGGACGAAGCAGAGCAGTGCCGCGATGTCCTGCTGCTCAACGAGGGCTCTCTGCTGTATCGCGGCGCGCCCGCCGACCTGACCCGTCGCATGGCCGGCCGCTGCCTACTGATAGACCATGCCGACGGTAGCCATCGTCGGTTGTTGCAACAGGCGCTGCGACAACCCCAAGTCAGCGATGGCGTGATTCAGGGGCGTTATGTCCGGCTGATTCTGCGGCCGGACGCCGATCGCGCCGCCCTGCTGTCGGCGTTGGGCCTGTCGCCGACACAGGTACGGGATACTGAACCGAGTTTCGAAGACGCTTTTATCGATCTGCTGGGCGGCGGGCCGACGCAGGCCTCGTCGCTGGCGAAAATCATGCCGCAAATCGATACCCACAGCGGTGAGACGGTGATCGAAGCCCGCGATCTGACCAAAAAATTCGGCGACTTCGCCGCCACCGATCAGGTGAATTTTCAGGTACGACGCGGGGAAATTTTCGGCCTGCTGGGGCCGAACGGCGCCGGGAAGTCCACCACCTTCCGCATGATGTGTGGTTTGTTGGTGCCAACCTCCGGGCAGGCGCTAGTGTTGGGCATGGATCTGAAAACCAGCTCCGGCAAAGCGCGGCAGCATCTCGGCTATATGGCGCAGAAATTTTCACTGTACGGCAACCTGACGGTGGAACAGAATCTGCGCTTCTTTTCCGGGGTGTATGGGCTCGCCGGGCAGCGTCAGCAGCAAAAGATAGCGGGCATGACGCAGGCGTTCAACTTCACCCCCATCTATCGCCAAACGCCCGATTCGCTACCGCTCGGCTTCAAGCAGCGTCTGGCGTTAGCCTGTGCCCTGATGCACGAGCCGGATATCCTGTTTCTGGATGAACCGACCTCCGGCGTCGATCCCTTAACCCGCCGGGAATTCTGGCAGCACATCAATGGCATGGTGGACAAAGGCGTCACCGTCATGGTGACGACCCATTTCATGGACGAAGCGGAATACTGCGATCGGATCGGGCTGGTGTACCGCGGCCGGCTTATCGCCAGCGGCACGCCGGATGACCTGAAACAACAAGCGGCCGACGCAGACCATCCGGATCCCACCATGGAGCAAGCCTTCATCTCGCTGGTGCAGGCCTATGATAAGGAGCAACAGGATGTCACCGGATAGCACCCGTTTTTCCTGGCGTCGGTTGCGTGCGCTATGCCTGAAAGAGACGCGCCAGATTCTGCGCGACCCCAGCAGTGCGTTGATCGCATTCGTCATCCCGCTGTTGCTGCTGTTCATCTTCGGTTACGGCATCAATCTCGACTCTAGCCGTTTGCATGTTGGCGTGCTGCTGGAACAACGCAGCGACGACGCCAACAGCCTGGCGCGGGCTTTTTCCGGATCGCCGTTTCTCCAACCGGTCATCAGCGATAATCGCCCGGCACTGATCGCCATGATGCAGGAAGGACGGATCCGCGGCCTGATCGTGATCCCGCCGGACTTCGCCGCACGCATGGCGCGCCCGGAGGACAACGCGCCAATCCAGGTGATCACCGACGGTAGCGAGCCCAACACCGCGAATTTCGTCAAAGGCTACGCGCAAGGGGTATGGCTGGTCTGGCAACAGGAACGGGCCCGGGAACGCGGGGAGAATTTCAGCCAATTGATTGACGTGCAATCGCGTTACTGGTTCAACGCCGCCGCCATCAGCCAGCATTTCATCATTCCCGGCGCCATCACCATCATCATGACGGTGATCGGCGCCATCCTGACCTCGCTGGTGATCGCCCGAGAATGGGAGCGCGGCACCATGGAAGCCTTGCTGTCCACCCAGGTGACGCGCACCGAACTGCTGCTGACCAAGCTGATCCCCTACTATGTGCTGGGCATGATCGCCATGGTATTGTGCGTCGCGGTAGCGGTATTCGTGCTGCATGTCCCCTATCGCGGCTCGCTGTGGTTACTGTTCGGTTTTAGCAGCCTGTTTCTGGCCTGTACGCTCGGCATGGGGTTATTGATCTCCACCCTGACCCGCAACCAATTCAATGCCGCAATGGTGGCCCTCAACGCCGCGTTCCTGCCAGCGGTCATGCTTTCCGGCTTCATTTTTGAAATCAACAGCATGCCGGCACTGGTGCAGGCGGTATCCTACCTGATCCCGGCCCGTTATTTCGTCAGCACGCTACAAACGCTGTTTCTGGCGGGTAACATCGGCAGCGTGCTGTTGATCAACCTGCTGTTTTTGATCGTGTCCGCGGTGTTTTTCATCGGCCTGACGGCCTGGAAAACACGGCGACGCCTGGATTAAAGGGAATGATCATGTGGTATCGACTCTGGACGCTCATCCGCAAGGAACTGCAATCACTGCTGCGAGAGCCGCAAACACGCGCCATTCTGGTACTACCGGTGCTGATTCAGGTAACGCTGTTTCCCTTTGCCGCTACGCTGGAAGTCACCCACGCCCGCATCGCCGTTTACAGCGAAGACAACGGCCCGGCGTCGGTGGAACTGACCCAACGCTTCGCCAGCGCCAGTGCGTTTTCCGAGGTACGACGGCTGCACAGCCCACAGGAAATCGCCCCGACGCTGGACAACCAGCGCGCCCTGTTGCTGATCCGTTTTCCGCCGGCGTTTTCACGCAACCTGGCGCGCGGCGACGCCACATCATTGCAACTGATTCTCGACGGGCGGCACTCCAACAGCGCCCAGATCGCCGCCAACTACGTACAACAGATCGTGCAAACCTACCAGCAGGAACTGACCGGCGATGCCGGCAACCCCAGCGAACTGTTGATACGGCACTGGTACAACCCGAATCTCGACTATAAGTGGTTTGTGGTGCCGTCGCTGGTGGCGTTGATCACCACCATCGGCGTATTGATCGTGACCTCGTTGTCGGTAGCCAGAGAGCGGGAACAGGGCACGCTGGAACAACTGTTGGTTTCGCCGCTCGCCACCTGGCAGATTTTTATCGGCAAGGCGGTACCCGCACAGATTGTCGCCACGGTACAAGCCTCCATCGTGCTGGCCGCCGGCATCTTCGTCTACCGCATCCCGTTTTCCGGATCACTGCTGCTGTTCTATCTCAGCATGCTGATCTACGGCTTCTCGCTGGTCGGGTTCGGGCTGTTGATTTCCGCGCTTTGCGCCACTCAGCAGCAGGCCTTTATCGGCGTGTTTGTGTTCGTGATGCCGGCTATCTTGCTCTCCGGTTATGTCTCGCCGGTGGAAAACATGCCGGAATGGTTGCAAGACCTGACGTGGGTCAATCCGGTACGCCATTTCACCGCCATCACCAAGCAGATTTACCTGAAGGACGCCGGCCTGGCCGTGGTCTGGCAAGGGCTGTGGCCACTGCTGGTGATTACCGCCACTACCGGCAGCGCCGCCTATGCCATGTTTCGCCGCAAAATCGGCTGATAACCGCCACCTGGCGCGTAATGCCGCGCCATTAAGCCGGGTTCGGCGGGGAAACTCCGGCGTCCGGAAAGGCGCCATCCCTGCCGCCCCGTTTGCGCAGGGGCTTAACCGGTCAGCATGACCGCGCAGCGCAATGCCGCCCTCCGTGATGATTCCCCCTGCATGAGCGCCGCTCGTCAGGCTTATCTTTACCCAGACAAGGCTATACTTAAGCCATGTCTGGCGGTTTACGGGATTAGCCCAAGTCAGTTCGACGCGCCGGAAGACATGTCACCCCCTTCGGGATAGCACAGCTGTTCGCTTGTAATATCGCTCAACAACAAAACCAGGCGGCCACCTGACATTCAGGAAGCCAGCCCGATAACACTGACAGCGAGGAACGACGCTATGTCTGAACAGGCACCGGATTTCTCCTTCACGGTACTGACCATCAATACGCATAAAGGCTTCAGCCCATTTAATCGCCGTTTTATCCTGCCAGAGTTGCGTGACGCGGTGCGCTCAGTCTCCGCCGACGTCGTATTTTTGCAGGAAGTTCAGGGGCGGCACGAAACCCATCCGCTACATGTGGAGAGCTGGCCCGATACGCCGCACTACGAATTTCTGGCGGAAACCATGTGGAGTGATTACGCCTATGGCCGCAATGCGGTGTACCCGGAAGGCGACCACGGCAACGCGGTGTTGTCGCGATTTCCCATTTTCAGCTACCGCAATCTGGATATCTCGCTGTCCGAGCATGAGCGACGCGGCCTGCTCTATTGCGTCCTGAAAGTGCCGAACCGCGATTTGCACCTCCATGTGGTTTGCGTCCATCTAGGCATGTCACCGCACCGCCAGCGTCAACAGATGGAACTGCTGCATACCCTGCTGGACACCATCCCGCCGGACGTACCGCTGGTGGTAGCGGGCGACTTCAATGACTGGCTGCAACAAGCCACCCCCGACTTAAACCGCTACGCCAGTCTGGAAGAAGTCTTCAGCCAGCACTACGGCAAGCCGGCGCGCACCTTTCCCGCCCGGTTCCCGCTGTTGCGGCTGGATCGGATTTATGTGCGCAATGTACGCACCAGCGCCCCAACCCTGTTAGGCCCCAAACCCTGGTCGCACCTTTCCGACCATGCACCGCTGGCGGTGGAGATCCATGTGTGAAAACTGAATGGCGTGACGGTAATCAAATCGAGCTGCTGGTCAACGGCGACAATTTTTACCCCAGCGCCTTCGACGCGATTCGACAGGCGCATAGCCGGGTGGTGCTGGAAACATTCATTCTGTTCGAGGATGAGGTGGGATGGGGGCTGCACGCCGCCCTGCTGGCCGCCGCGCAGCGCGGCGTCAGTATTGATGTCACCGCCGATGGTTACGGCTCCCACGATTTGACGACAGAGTTTCTGCGCCCGCTGATCAAAGCCGGCGTGCGTTTTCATTTCTACGATCCGCGGCCGCGGCTACTGGGCATGCGCACGAATCTGTTCCGCCGCCTGCACCGCAAAATTCTGGTCGTCGATGGCGATACCGCCTGGATCGGCGGCATCAACTATTCTGCCGATCACCTGCTCAGCTACGGCAACGCAGCCAAGCAGGATTATGCCGTTAAAGTACGCGGCCCGGTGGTGGACGATATCTATCGTTACGTGCTGGCCGCGCTGGCCAGCGACGAGGAACCCCGTCGCTGGTGGCGTCCCCGTTTTCATCGCCCCACGCTGCCACCCCCCGGCAATGCGCAAGCGCTGTTCATCTGGCGCGATAATCGCACCCACCGCCACGACATCGAAAAGCACTACCTGCAGATGCTGCGCCGGGCAAAGCACGAGGTCATTATCGCCAATGCCTATTTTTTCCCCGGCTACCGGCTATTGCGCGCCATGCGTAACGCGGTGCGGCGCAACGTGCAGGTACGGCTGATCATTCAGGGGCAACCGGATATCCCCATCGTTCTTTTCGGCGCCCGGCTGCTGTACCGCTATCTGGTGGACGCCGGCGTTGAAGTCTACGAATACCGGCAACGACCGTTACACGGCAAAGTAGCGCTGCAAGACGACTACTGGGCCACCGTCGGCTCCAGTAATCTGGATCCGCTCAGCCTGGCGCTGAATCTGGAAGCGAATCTGGTTATCCATGATCGCGATTTCAACCAACAGTTACGCGACAACCTGTGGCAATTGATACAGGAAGAGAGTCGGCGGGTCGAAGAACAGCAAGTGCCGCGCAAAAACGGCTGGCGGCTGCTGGTGAACGTGGCGGTATTTCATTTTCTGCGCCGTTTCCCGGCGCTGGCCGGTTGGCTGCCCGCCCATACGCCCCAATTGACAAAAATTGATATCCCGGAGCCGCCGCAGTAGTACCGGCCATGTTGGAACCGACTGAAATTCGCCGCTGTTTGCCTCCCCCCACCGAACCGTGCCCTGTTCCCTACATGCCGGGTTGCCGCGAACGGGGTGAATCACTGACGCACGCCATGTCTGGCCCATACGGTTCCCTCCTGTCATGGCGGGCATTGATTGCGCCGGAGGGGCGGTTATCATGATATCTGTCATTACGTTGACGGCAGAGAGTGGTACTGTTAGCGGCATCGCTGTCGTTGAGCCAAACAACGTGGGCAAACACAGTGTGGTGTTTTTCAGGGAGTTATGATGGTCGATGTTCTTATAAAAGCGCTTTCATTCATTCTGGTCATTGTCATTGGCTATCAGCTTAAACAGCGGGGCATTCTGCAACAGCAAAGCGCCAGCGCACTCTCCAAACTGATGATGAACTTCACCCTGCCTGCCGCCGTGATTACCGGATTCGCCAGTTTTAAAGTCGATCACTCGCTGCTGATCCTGGTGGCGTTGGGATTAGGGTGCAATCTGGTACTGCTGGGCGTGGGGTACCTTATCGGACGCCGCCGTCCTGAAGGGCTGAAAGCGTTTTATATGATCAACTCGCCCGGCTACAACATCGGCTGTTTTACCCTGCCGTATGTGCAGAGTTTTCTCGGCCCGGTCGGTATTGTCGCCACCTGTCTGTTCGACGCTGGCAACTCGGTGATCTGCACTGGCGGCAGTTTCGCCGTGGCATCCGCCGCGACGGGAAAAAGCTCAGGCTGGCTCAACATCGTTAAACGGCTGTTTTCATCGGTGCCGTTTGATGTTTATGTGTTACTGATGATCGCCGCGCTGATGGGATGGCATCTCCCCTCGCAGATTACGCTGCTGGTCTCCACCCTCGGCAACGCCAACCCGTTCGTGGCGATGCTGATTATCGGTATGCTGCTGGAAGTCAACATCGACCGTTCGCAACTGAAGCATGTGCTGACCGTTCTGCTGCTGCGTTATACCTCGGCGGCGGCCTTCGCCTCGCTGTTCTATTTTTTCACCCCGCTGCCGCTGGAGATTCGTCAGGTGCTGGCCGTCGTGGTATTTGCGCCGCTGTCATCGCTATCACCGCTGTTTACTGCGCGCTTCAACGGTAATCTGGCGGTGGTGGCCAGCTTCGCCAATTCCCTATCCATTATGATCAGTATCCTGACCATCACCACGCTGCTGACGACCATGCAGCTTTAGCCGGAAAAGGATATACACGCCGCAGAGAAAATGGGAAAGGAACGTCAGAAACGGAAAGCCATCAGATCAACAAAAGCCCGTCGCAACGGGCTTTTGTGCAGTAAGGGAAGTAGAGCCTTAGCGGCGGTTGCCGAACAGACGCAACAGCATCAGGAACAGGTTGATAAAGTCCAGATACAAATCCAGCGCGCCGACAATCGAGTAGCGGCGGAAGTTTTCGCGATCGTCAGGAGACAAGGACTCGCCCAGATATTTCAGCTTTTGGGTGTCATAGGCGGTCAGCCCGACAAACACCAGCACGCCGATATAGTTGATGGCCAGCGCCAGGCCGGAACTCTTCAGCCAGAAATTCACCAGCGTTGCCAGCAGAATACCGATCAATGCCATGAACAGCATGCTGCCCAACCCGGTGAGATCGCGTTTAGTGGTATACCCATACACACTCATCGCACCGAACGTACCGGCGGTAATCACGAAGGTGCTGGCAATAGAGTCACCGGTATAAACCAGGAAAATGCTGGAAATCGTCAGCCCGGTCAGCGCCGAATAGAGCATGAACAACGTGGTAGCGACACCGCCGCTCAGCCGGTGCACCATGCCGGACAGCACAAACACCAGACCGAGTTGCACAATCACCAGACCGAAAAAGGTGAACTTGCTGCCGAACACCAGTTGCATAATCGCGCTGTTCTGGGGGGCATACCAGGCGACAAACGCCGTCAGAAGCAGACCGCAGGCCATCCAGCCGTACACTTGCGCCATAAATGCCTGCACGCTGGTACCGGCCTGCTGAACGATGGAACCGCTGGAACGTGAAAATCGATCCATGATGCTACCTTTGTGTTGAGTATGTTGGGTTGTGTATATGAAGAAGGGCCGCAGCCCGCCTGTTGTTCAGCTTAACACAAAACGCGCATTCGACACGCTGACCGTCGCACAGACCACGCGCCTTGTCGCCCAGACACTCAATCAAGAATATGCGCCAGCCCCACCACATTCAGACATACCGGCGCCCCCACGCCGATACCCTCGCGACTGCGGGTTTTAATGTCGATTTCCTGCTGGCTGTGCGCCACCCTCACACGCAGCGTGGACACAAAACCGGCGAAATCCACGGCAGTCACCACGGCCTGAGGCTGAGTCAACGGCGGCGCGGGCATAATGTCTATCTGTTCCGGCCGCAGCATGATGCGTGCCGGGCCACGGCGTAAGCGGTCGCTCACGCGGACGTCGCCCAGTACACAAGCTGCCAGGCCATTCTGTAATTCGGCAGACACCACCAATGTATCGCCGAGAAACGCCGCCGTCTCTTCATCGGCCGGCTGTTGATAGAGCCACTGCGGCGAACCGACCTGAACCAGACGCCCCTGTCGCATCACCGCCACCTGATCGGCAAACGACAATGCCTCCGCCTGATCGTGCGTCACCAGAATGGACGCGATGTCCGACTCCGCCAGCAGCGCCGCGACCGATTGACGCATGGCGGCGCGCAACCCGGTGTCCAGCGCGGAAAACGGTTCATCCAACAGCATCAACGCCGGCCGTTGTGAGAGTGCTCGCGCCAGCGCCACCCGCTGCTGTTGTCCGCCGGAGAGTTGATGCGGCCACAGAGATGCCAGTTGACGATCAAGAGAAACCCGCTCCATCAGCTCATCGACCCGACGCTGTTTCTCCCGGCGGCTGCCGCCAAGCCCAAAGCTGATATTCTGCGCCACGGTAAAATGCGGAAACAGCGCGCCATCCTGCGGCACAAAACCGATGCCGCGCTCATGCGCCGGCACCCAGACAGCATCGTCCGCCAGTATGCGGCCCTGCAACCGAAGCCGGCCGCAATCCGGCGCTTCGAACCCGGCGATAATACGCAGCAGCGTGGTTTTGCCGGAACCGGACGGCCCCACCACCGCCGTCCGACTGCCGGGCGCGACGCGCAGGTCGATGGCGTCCAGCACACGGGTAGCGCCAAACGATTTACCGATACCGAAAAGTTCCAGAGTATTCATAGTCCTGCCGTGCGTTTGGATTGCGAATAAAACAGCCAGGTCAATGGCAATGACAACACCACCATAATCAAGGCGTAAGGCGCCGCCGCCATGTAATCGATCTCGCTGGTCAGCGCCCAGAAGCCGGTCGCCAGCGTCCGGGTGCCGTTGGGTGCCAACAGCAACGTCGCCGTCAGCTCATTAGTCACTGCCAGAAAGACCAGCGCCGCGCCCGAGGCCGCGCCGGGTGCGGCCAAGCGCAGCGTAGTGCGCCACAGCGCCCGCGATGGTGAACACCCCAGGCTACGGGCTACGTTCTCTAGCTCCACCGGCGCCTGGGCGATCCCCGCCCGCAGAGAAATCAGCGCACGCGGCATGAACATCAGCACGTAGGCCAGTAGCAACGTTATTTCCGTCTGATAGATAGGACGCAGCGCATGGATGGTCATCGTCACTAACGCCAGCGCCACCACGATACCGGGCAGCGAACTGGTGACATAGTTACAGCTTTCCAGTACCCGATAGACGCCGGAAGGATGTCGTACCGACAACCAGGCCATCGGCAAGGCGCACAACGTCACCAACAGGGCGCCGACCACCGCCAGCCATAGCGTCTGCGTCAAGGCAGGCAGCAGATCGGGATTACGCCATACTGCGGCACCGCCGCGCGCCAGCCAGCGCCCCAACGTCATCAGAGGCACGCCCAGCGCCAGCAATACCAGCATCAGCGGCAAAAGCAGCCCCAATGTCAGCGTTATCGGCCCCAACCGCCACAACGTTTGACTGCGGGCGCTGCCTGAACCGACACGGGCATAACGGGCGCGCCCGCGGGTGCCCATTTCCAACACCAGCAACCCAAGACAGCACAGCACCAACACGCCGGCCAGCATATTGGCCGCCGGGCCGTTAAAGGTGGATTGGTATTGTTCGAAAATCGCGGTGGTGAAGGTATCGAAGCGAATCATGGCGTACAGGCCGTACTCCGCCAGCAGGTGCAGGGCGATCAATAGCGACCCGCCCCATACCGCCAACCGCAGCTGCGGCAACACCACCCGCCGGAAAACCGCCCACGGACGGGATCCCAACGAGGTGGCGACATCCTCCAGGCTGGGGTCGAGGCGGCGTAATACCGCAGCGACGGGCAGATAAATAAACGGGAAATAGGCCAGCACCGACAAAAACACCCCGGCGGCGAGCCCGTTCATTCCCGGCAGCAGGCTGATCCAAGCATAACTTTGTACAAAAGCAGGCACCGCCAGCGGCGCCGTTAGCAACAGCGACCAAAGCTGACGCCCCGGCAACGCGGTACGCTCGGTCAACCACGCCAGCGCCACGCCCAACAGCGCGCATAGCGGTAACGTACACACCACCAGCAACACCGTGTTCACCACCAGCTCGCCGACGCGGGGGCGAAACACCAGCGCACGCACGCTATCCCAGCCGGTCTCAAGCGTCACGCCCACCACAAACCCCAGCGGCAACAGCGCCAGCAGAGACAGCACCAATGCAGCCGCTACGATCCAGCGCTCCGGCCGTTGCCGCGACTGACGGCGCACCGTCGGCGCCCCCCGGCGCACTTCCTGCAGCTCCGCGTCAGACATACCGAACGGAGCCTCCCGTCGGACATGTGGTCATTACAGCAGGCCCGCCTCGGTCATCAATTCCACCACTTTTTTACCGTTTAACTGCGCGGCGTCCACTTTCGGCGCGTTCAGGGATTTCAGCGGCACCAGTTTTGGGTTCGATTCGGCGTTCACGCCCACGGCATACTCAAACGCGGTATTGGTACGCAGCAGTTCCTGCCCTTGCTTGCCGGTGATCCACTTGATAAAGGTTTGAGCCTGCTGCGGGTGCTTGCTGGCCGCCAGTACGCCGCCGCCGGAGATACTGACGAAGGCGCCCGGATCCTGGTTTTTGAAATAGTGCAAACGGACATTTTTGCTGTTCTCGCCGGTTTTAGCGCCGTCGACGAACGGGTAGTAGTGATAGATCACACCGCTGTCGATCTGGCCGGCATTAACGGCTTTCATCACCGTACTGTTGCCCTTATAGGCGGTGAAGTTGGTTTTCATCGCCTTCAGCCACGCCAGCGTTTCCTGCTCGCCTTTCAACGCCAGCATGGCGCTGACGATAGCCTGAAAATCGGCACCGGACGGAGACGCCGCCCAGCGGCCTTTCCATTCAGGTTTAGCAAGATCCATCAGCGATTTCGGCAACTGTGCCTCGCTGATCTTCTCCGGGTTGTAAACAAACACGGTAGAACGGGCGGCGATACCGATCCAACGGCCGTGGGACGGGCGGTATTGCGGTTCAACCTGCCGGAGTGTTTCGGCATCCACCGGCGCAAACAGATGGGCGTTATCCACCAGCACCATGGCCGGCGAGTTTTCGGTCAGAAACACATCCGCCGGCGTCGCGCTGCCTTCTTGCACCAGTTGGTTCCCCAATTCGCTATCGCCGCCGTTGCGCAGCGTTACCTTAATGCCGGTTTCCTGGGTGAAGGCATCGGCCCAGGATTTGACCAGATTTTCATGCTGCGCGTTATACACCACGATGCCGTCAGCTTCCGCCTGCGCATTACCAGAAAACCCCATCATCAAAGCAGACGCCAGCAGCGTGACGGAAAACAGAGAAGCCATATGCCGTTTCATACCATTATCCTTTTATAACTATCTGACATTAAAAGTGAATTGGTTGGGTTCAAATCAACGGCGACCATTATCCCGAACGAAAAATGGAAATAAAAATGATTCTTATTAATGATTTTGCTGACGATTTCTTAACAATTTCTTGATGAAATACTGGATTTACAACACGTTGGAATCGCTCTGCTCATACGTGAGAGCGCAATTAAGTAGCGGCGGCAATCAATTTGCCGCCGAAGGGAATTACCAGCGTTCGGCAGCCTGTCGATCGCTGTCACGAGCATCCACCCAACGATCGCCCGTCGACGTCGCCTCTTGCTTCCAGAACGGCGCGCGGGTCTTAAGATAGTCCATGATGAATTCCGCCGCCGCGAACGCCGCATGCCGGTGTGCTCCGCTCACGCCGACAAAGACGATTTCATCGCCAGGGTACAATGCACCGATCCGGTGAATCAGGCTGACTCGCTGTAAGGGCCAGCGTTGCCGCGCCTCGGCGACGATCTCCTCCAGCGCCTTTTCCGTCATGCCGGGATAGTGCTCCAGCGTCAGCGCCTGCACGCTGTCCCCCAGATTGTGATTACGCACCTTACCGGTAAAGGTGACAACCGCGCCGTCAGATTCACAGGCCGACAGCCATTGGTATTCTTCACCGACGCTGAACCCGGCCTCGCCTACCCGAATACGTGTTTCCATCCCATCAGCCCCCGGTCACTGGCGGAAAGAATGCCACTTCGTCGCCATCCGCCAGCGGATGCGTCATCGTCACCAGCGACTGGTTTACCGCCGCCAGCAACCGCCCATCCTCCAGCGCCAGCGCCCAGCGTTCACCACGGGCGCACAACGCCTGTCGCAGCGCCGCCACATCGGCATACTCCGGCGGCAGCGACAGCCGGTCAGTTCCCGTCAACTCCCGCACCTGGGCGAAAAACAGCACATTGATCATGACGCCTCCGCAACAAAATCGCCGGATTTGCCGCCGCTCTTCGCCAGCAAACGTACCGGGCCGATCACCATATCTTTCTGCACAGCCTTGCACATATCGTAAATAGTCAGCGCCGCGACGGAAGCCGCCGTCAGCGCCTCCATTTCCACGCCGGTCTTGCCGGTGAGGCGACACAACGCCTCAATGCGTACCCGGTTATGCTCCGGCTGGGCCTCTAACTCCACGGCAACCTTACTCAACAACAGCGGATGGCACAGCGGGATCAGCTCCCAGGTTCGTTTAGCGGCCTGAATGCCGGCGATACGTGCGGTGGCGAAAACATCGCCCTTGTGATGGCGGCCTTCAACGATCATCGCCAGCGTTTGCGGCGCCATCGTGACAAAGGCTTCGGCGCGAGCTTCGCGCACGCTGTCGTTCTTGCCGGAAACATCCACCATTTCCGCCTCGCCGGCGGCATTGATATGCGTCAGTTGGCTCATGCTCGGTTACTTTTTCAAATGGGGATAGAGATTGCAGGGTTTCTGGCGCGCATCCAACTGCTCGCAGATAATGCGTTCCCAGGCGGTATGGCAGGCTTTGGTCGACCCCGGCACGGCGAAAATCACCGTCTGATTGGCTAACCCGGCAATCGCGCGCGACTGGATGGTAGCAGTCCCGATTTCCTCATAAGACACCATGCGAAATAACTCGCCGAACCCCTCGATTTCACGATCGAACAGCACCCGGATCGCTTCCGGTACCTGATCGCCCGCGGTAAAACCGGTGCCGCCGTTAATCAGCACCACATGAATATCATCACTGGCGATCCAGGCGGAAACCTGCGCACGAATCTGATACAGGTTTTCGCTGACGATGGCGCTGGCCACCACCTGATGCCCGGCATCCTGCAATGCCTGACGCAGATAATCGCCGGACGTGTCATCCGCCGCAGTACGGCGTGCAGACACCGTCATCACCGCCGCCCGTAACGGCACAAATTCGCTGCTAACCTTGCTCATTGCTGACTCCTTAAACGTATGCGTGACTGACGACGTCAGCCGCCAATAAAAGACAGATTCTGGGTGATGCCGCTATCGCCCTGATGCAGGAAGTGCGTTTCGCGCTTACGGGTCAGGCCCCCGGCGATACGCATTTTCAGCGCCTCAACCTGACCGTCTTCCTGCAGCAAATCGCGCAGCGGGATCCCCTGCTCGCCGAACAGGCAAAGATGGAGCTGTCCCACAGCGGAAACCCGCAGCCGGTTGCAGCTCTGACAGAAATCTTTCTCGTATGGCATGATCAGCCCCACCTCCCCCAGATAATCCGGATGAGAGAACACCTGCGCCGGGCCGTCGCTGCGTGAACGCGGTTGCTGCTGCCAGCCCTGCTGTAACAGACGTTCGCGGATGACCTCGCCGGAAACGTGGTGACGGCGAAACAGCGCGCCGCCGTCACCGGTCTCCATCAGTTCAATAAAACGCAGTTGAATCGGGCGCTGGCGGATCCATGCCAGAAAGGTGTGCAGGCTACTGTCGTTAATGTCACGCATTAATACGGTATTGACTTTGACCCGCGAGAAACCGCAGTCGAAAGCGGCGTCGATACCGTCCATCACTTGACGAAATTTGTCCTGACCGGTGATGGCGTGGAATTGGCGGGCGTCCAAACTGTCCACGCTGACATTCAGCGAGGTCAAACCCGCTTCGCGCCAACGTGCCACGTCGCGCGCCAGACGATAACCATTGGTCGTGACCGCTAGCGTATGGATAGCCGGGTTTTCGCGGATCGCGGCGATGATCTCCACGAAGTCTCGACGCAGCGACGGCTCGCCGCCGGTCAGGCGCACTTTTTCGGTGCCCAGTTCGGCGAAAGCGCGGCTGATTCGGCGGATCTCGTCCAGCGACAAAAAACGGGAAGACGCACTGCCATTGGGTTGATAACCCTTCGGCAGACAGTAGGTACAACGAAAATTGCAGACGTCTGTTATCGACAGGCGCAAATAGAAAAACTTGCGCGCAAACGCATCGGTCAGTTGACTCACCATAAACACCTTTCCAAATACGGGAGATGCCGGCATTTCTACCTTGCACCCTGGTGGCCTCAGTGGGCCACGGCCGGGGAACCCTATTTCGCGACAACGAAACTTAGGCGCCAGGGCTAGGAGTTTGATTGCCTGTCTACATACCGACAGCACAACCGTGATTGCTGCATAAAGTTTATCGCCAAAAACGGCGCTTCGTCAGCTCAAAACCGTTATATAAAACTATATATATCGGATTTTATTCACTATTTTCGTTGTCCAGCATACCGCAAAGCGTCACGTTAACGTTGCGCTATATCATGCAATAACGCACATTTCCGGCAGAAATAAAGGGGTATGACGCTACTCCCTATAGTCAAGCGCGCCATAAAATCACCAGCCCGCTAAGGGCGGTGAGAAGGCGTCGCGTCGCGCCGAAACGCAACCGCCACGCGACGAAAAATCAAACCGTTTCGCAGCAACGTAAATGGCATGACACACATCTGCACCATCGTGGCGTGCGTCATGCAAACGCAAATTTGCGTTTGTGCTGATGCCACAGTGCGGCTGGTTGTGCTATATATCCGCTACTTTTTTCAGGCTATTTCTTTCGGGCTATTTTTTCGGGCAACAGTAAGGATGTTTATGCGCAATCGCACACTGTCGGATCTTGACCGCGTGGTCGCGTTAGGGGGCGGCCACGGCCTGGGGCGTGTGATGTCGTCTCTGGCTTTTCTCGGCAGCCGCCTGACCGGCATCGTCACCACCACCGACAACGGCGGCTCCACCGGCCGCATCCGGCGTGCGGAAGGCGGCATCGCCTGGGGCGACACCCGTAACTGTCTCAATCAGCTCATCACCACCCCCAGCGTCGCCTCCGCGATGTTTGAGTACCGCTTTGGCGGCACTGGCGAGCTGGCCGGGCACAATCTGGGCAATCTGATGCTAAAGGCAATGGATAACCTGAGTGTCCGCCCGTTGGAAGCCATCAACCTGATCCGCAATTTGCTCAACGTGGATTCATTTCTTATCCCGATGTCGGAACAATCGGTCGACCTGACGGCTATCGATCAGCACGGCAATACCGTGTATGGCGAAGTGGAAGTCGATAAACTGACGGCACTGCCGCAGGCGCTGAAGCTCGACCCGGTTGTACGCACCACCCGCGAAGCGTTGCACGCCATCGCTGAAGCCGACCTGATTCTGATCGGCCCCGGCAGTTTCCTAACCAGCCTGATGCCGCTGCTACTGCTTGATGATCTCACCCAGGCGCTGCGCTGTGCACAGGCGCCGATGGTCTATATCGGCAATCTGGGCACTGAAATCAGCCACGCCGCCACCCACCTGACGCTGGCGCAAAAGCTGGACATGATGGAAAGCCGCGTCGGCCGTCGGATTATCGACGCAGTCGTGGTCGCGCCGCAGGTCAACACCCGCAGCGTCGAGGAGCGCGTTATCGTGCGACACCCGCTGGCGGCCGACGACGTTCCTCATCATCACGATCGTGCATTGTTGCGTGCGGCGCTGGAACAGGCGGTACAGTCACTGGGGAAGGTTCACGCTCTCAGCCAGGGCGTATGAGTCACCCCCAGCAACAACCCTTCCGGGCTGAGAAAGCGCGTGACGGTTTGCCCCCACGGCTCCAGCCGGTTATCCACCAACAGCGGATAACCCCGTTGCTTCAGCGTTTGCGTGGCAGCGTCAAGATCAACCACTTCCAGCTCCAGCCAACCTTGCGGCACCGGGTAGTCCGCCGGCCAGCGCTCGCTGCCGAAGCAGGACTGGCTGGCCTGCTCCAGCGGCCATAGCGCGAAATGCTTCACCCCCGCCAGATCCTCGGCATTCAGGTAAGACTCATTGCCGGGCATCGGTTTCAGCGGCAGATTCAGCAATTCCAGATAGCAGGCGCGACTGGCGGAAAGCGATGAAACAATCGGGCCGAAGCCCGCCACAAACAACACTTCGACACCGGAAATCGACGGAGTCATATCATTACCTCACAGGTTTCGGTTCATCAATGTGCAGACATGTCAGGGTCGGTCGGGGCCCCCCGGCTAACCTCAGGACGCCGCGATAAACCGCTCTTTTAATGCATGGAGCTCATCGCGCAGACGGGCGGCCTCCTCAAACTCCAGATTCTGGGCGTGGGCCAGCATCTGGTTTTCCAGTTCACGCATCTTCTGCTCCAGCGCCTTGGGCGACAGTTGCGCATACCCGGCAGCGGGTTCGGCGGCTTTCTTGCTGCGGCCTTTGCCTTTCTGACCGGTCGGCTGGCCGATCTGCAAAATGTCCGTCACCTTCTTGTTAAGCCCTTGCGGCACGATGCCGTGTTTCTCGTTGTAGGCTTGCTGCTTCTCGCGACGACGTTGGGTTTCATTCATTGCCCGTTCCATCGAGGGCGTAATCCGGTCGGCGTACAAAATCGCCTTGCCGTTAAGGTTGCGCGCCGCGCGGCCGATGGTCTGGATCAACGAACGTTCGGAACGCAAAAAACCTTCTTTGTCCGCATCCAGGATCGCCACCAGTGACACCTCCGGCATATCCAACCCTTCACGCAGCAGGTTGATGCCCACCAGCACATCGAACTCGCCCAGACGCAGATCACGGATAATCTCCATGCGCTCGACGGTATCGATATCCGAATGCAGATAGCGCACACGCTCGCCGTGCTCCTCCAGATATTCGGTCAAATCCTCCGCCATGCGTTTGGTCAAGGTCGTCACCAGCACCCGTTCGTTGATGGCCGAGCGTTTGCGGATTTCCGATAGCAAATCATCCACCTGCGTCGTCACCGGACGCACTTCCAGCACCGGGTCCAGCAGGCCGGTGGGGCGCACCACCTGGTCGATGACGTCGCCGCCGGATTTCTCCAGCTCGTAATTGCCCGGCGTAGCCGACACGTAAATGGTCTGCGGCGCCAACGCTTCAAATTCCTCAAAACGCATTGGGCGGTTATCCAGCGCCGACGGCAGCCGAAAGCCGTACTCCACCAGCGTTTCCTTGCGCGCCCGGTCGCCGCGGTACATCCCGCCCAGTTGCGGAATGGTGACGTGGGATTCGTCGATCACCAGCAGGCCGTCCGCCGGCAGATAGTCAAACAGCGTCGGCGGCGGCTCGCCCGGCTGGCGGCCGGAGAGAAAGCGGGAATAGTTTTCGATGCCGGAGCAGTAGCCCAGTTCGTTCATCATCTCCAGATCGAAAGTGGTGCGCTGAGCCAGGCGTTGCTCTTCCAGCAGCTTGTTGTTGGCCAGCAGCACCTGCCGCCGCTCCGCCAGCTCCACCTTGATATCCTCCATCGCCTGCAGGATGCGCTCGCGTGGAGTGACGTAGTGAGTTTTAGGGTAGATGGTATAACGCGGCACCGTCTGTATTAATTGGCCGGTCAGCGGGTCGAACAGCGACAGGCGTTCCACTTCTTCGTCAAACAGTTCGACGCGCAGCGCAATCTCGTCCGACTCCGCCGGGAAGATATCGATCACTTCGCCGCGCACCCGGAAGGTACCGCGCTGGAAAGCCTGATCGTTACGGGTGTATTGCAATTCCGCCAGCCGCCGCAAGATAGCGCGCTGATCGATCAACATGCCTTGCGTCAGGTGCAGCATCATCTTCAGATACAAATCCGGATCGCCCAGGCCGTAGATAGCCGACACCGACGCCACCACCACCACATCGCGCCGCTCCAGCAGCGCCTTGGTGGCCGACAGCCGCATCTGTTCGATATGCTCGTTGACCGAAGCGTCCTTCTCGATAAAGGTATCGGAACTGGGTACGTAAGCCTCCGGTTGGTAATAGTCGTAGTAGGAAACGAAATACTCCACCGCATTTTCCGGAAAGAAGGATTTCATCTCACCGTACAACTGGGCCGCCAGCGTCTTGTTGGGCGCCAGAATCATGGCAGGCCGGTTGAGATCGGCAATCACGTTGGCGATGGTGAACGTCTTGCCGGAACCGGTCACACCCAGCAGCGTCTGATGCGCCAGTCCGTCGCCCAGCCCTTCTTCCAGCCGACGAATGGCTTCAGGCTGATCGCCCGCCGGTTGAAAGGCGGAATGCAGTTTGAACACTTTACTCATGACGGATACCCGGATGCAGGAAAAGCTGGAACGCCAGCGGACGGCTCAGGGATATTATGGAAATCCCCCGCGGTTTTGCCAGCGAAATGATACTGGATATAACTCCAGCATCAAGACATTATCGGATGATATACGCCCGCGGCACGTTATGCGCATGTCAGTTCGCGGGCGGCGCGCTACCCCCCTATCGCGGTATCACGCCACACGGGTGCCGCATCCCACGTTTCATTAAACGGCAAGGTAACGGGTTCTTATCATTGCCAGGACAGGGAAACGGCCGCATCAGCTAGCACAGCGCCGCACACTTATCCAGAAAAAAATAGGTTATTTATCCCCAGATTTTCTCTATCGCAAATTAACTGGGAGTACCAGTGCCGGGAATTTATGCAACCGGCCGCCGAAGTTTAAAAAGCGGCTTGATTTTAATTAATTCATTGATATTACATGCTTTTGTAAAAAAGCATCGATTAACGTCGATCCAGTCGCAAGCCGCGCCGGCTCTTGGTTAGCGCGTTTTTTCTAACCCTAATGCACACAGTTATCCACAGAAATAGTGGATAACTCCCACAAGCGCCCGCGCTCTCTGAACTGGCGTCAGTCGGTGTGATCACGCCCGCACGGTGGACAACCCAGTCAAGGACAAAATTTCCACCATTGAAGCCAGTATTGTTATGAGAAAAAGAGCTAAATGACACAGACTTAGCGAGAAGAAAAAACACTGACCAGTGCAAGGAACTGAGTTTTGCAAACAGGTTTTTTCTATCAATATCAACTTATCCCCCGGAGATGGCGATACTTCGCCGAAACACTATCCGCGGCTCAGTAAAGCGATATTTAAGTAACATCCGATATCCTGTTGAACCGGTTCGGATAAATGCGGGATTTCCCCCAGAAAAGGGGCAGGAATGCGCTGCTGCAACGTCTGTAGATAGGCGTGGTGATAACGTCCGGGCGGCGCGACATCGTTGGCGATCCACCCCGCCAGAGGCAACCCGGCCTGCACCACCGCTTGCGCGGTCAGCATGGCGTGGTTGATGCATCCCAGCTTCACCCCCACCACCAAGATCACCGGCAGTTGTTCCTGCCTCACCCAGTCGGCAAACGTCGCGGTTTCCGACAACGGCGTGAACCAGCCCCCTGCCCCCTCGGTCAGCACCCAATCCGCCTGCTGCCCGAGTTGCCGCAATCCGGCGCTGAGCCGGCCGAAATGTATGGGACGCCCCTCTTCCACACTGACGATATGCGGCGACGTCGGCGCCATAAATGTCAGCGGATTAACCGCCTCATAAGGTAGCGTCACGCTGCTGTTGGCCTGCAACAACAACGCATCGCGATTGCGAACCCCCTGCGGCGTGAGTTCGCTGCCGGACGCTACCGGCTTATAGCCCGCCGTGCGATAACCGGCGCAGCGCGCCGCCTGCAGTAACGCCACACTGGCGACGGTTTTGCCCGCGTCGGTATCAGTACCGGTCACAAACCAATATTCAGTCACGATGAATGACGCCGAAACAACGTTGATAGGTCAACGGAAAGCCCTGTTCATGGCGGGAATAGTTCGCCGCCAGCGCCGTCAGCCGGGTGCGGCTCAGGTACCCGGCGGCCCGCCCCTGCGCCCGCCAAGTGGCGCCGACCCCCTTCACTGAACGCATCAGACTCAGCACATCCGGGAAATAGCACGTCGTCGGCTCGCAGCGCACCTCGGCGTGATAACCACGACACACGTCGACGATATCCGCCAACGACAAAAATTGCCGTATCCGACGGGAACCATCCACCTGCCGCCAAGCGGCATCCAACTCCGCCAGCGTCCCGTCCACCAGCGTGCAAAACGCGATAATCCCGCCGGGCCGAGTGACGCGATACAGTTCCGCCAGCGCGCCGGCAAAATCGTCACACCACTGCAGCGCCATATTGCTGAAACTGATATCCATGCAGCAAGACGGCAACGGTAAACACTCGATATCCGCCAAGACATAGCGTGCTGCGCTCTGCTGCCGCTCTGCCTGCGCTAACATCTCCGCCGACAAATCCAGCGCGGTGACTCGTTTACCCAGCGACTGCCAACAACGGCCGAAGTATCCGGTGCCGCAACCGGCGTCCAGTACGTCGTCGCCGTCGCGCATCCCCACCAGCGTCATCAACCGCTCGCCGCTTGCTCGTTGCACGTCGGCAAAACGATCGTAACCCACGGCAGCCCGGCCGAATGCGCGGGCGATCGCCTGTTTGTGCTCCGCATCAACCTGCGTCATGCAACACCTCCAGCAAACGCGCGATATCTTCCGGTTGATGGTCGGCGGTCAAGGTAATACGCAGTCGCGCCGTACCCGGCGGCACGGTAGGCGGCCGCATCGCGCTCACCCACAGCCCGGCGTCGCGCAACTGCTGCGCCAGCGCCACCGAGTGGGCATTGTCGCCCACCACCAGCGGTTGGATCGCGCCGGGCGCATCCAACAGGCGCAACGGCAGACTCGCCGCACCGCGGCGGAAACGTTGCACATTATCCAACAGCTGCGCACGCCGATCGTCGCCGCAGCGCACCACCGCCAGCGCGGCATCAAGCGCGCAAGCCTGCGCCGGCGGCATCGACGTGCTGTAAATCAAATGACGAGCAAACTGGATCAGGTAATCGGCCGCCGACTGGCTGCACAGTACCGCAGCGCCGCCGACGCCGAATGCTTTGCCGAACGTGACGATCAGCAACTCCGGCTTCACCTGTTGCTGCCAGCTGCTACCGCGCCCTTCGTCGCCGACGATCCCGACGCCGTGGGCGTCGTCCACCATCAACCAGGCCCCGTGCGCACAGCAGAGACGGTGCAATGCCGCCAGCGGCGCGCTGTCGCCGTCCATGCTGAAGATCCCCTCCGTCACCACCAGCGTTTGCCCGTCCGTCGGTTTCTCCAGCAATTGCGCCAGCGATGGCGGCTGATTGTGCTGAAAACGTCGCAGCGTGGCCGGCGACAGGGTGGCGGCCTCCAGCAAGGATGCATGGCTAAGGCGATCCGCCAGAATGCGATCCCCCTCACCCGCCAGCGCCGCCACCACGGCTTGATTGGCGGCGAAGCCGGAAATCATCAGCAACGCCTGCTCATAACCGAGCCACTCCGCCAGCCGGTGCTCCAACTGCTGATGCGCCTGCGTATAACCGGTCACATGTCCTGAGCCGCCGCTGCCGACGCCGTAACGCTCCGCCCCTTGCTGCCAAGCGCGGATCACCGCCGGATGGTGACTCAACCCCAGATAGTCATTGCTGGAAAAATTGAGGTAGCGCCGCCCCTGATGTTCCAGCCAGCGACCACCGCCGCCCCGGTTCGGCAACCGGACGCGGTAGGCATCCTCCGCCCGGCGCTGGGCCAGCGCCCGATCGATACGTTGCTGCCAGCCCATTTATACCGCCGCGTTGTAGTACAAATCGGTATCGGCGTGCAGTAGCGTTTCCGCCAGTTGCTGCCGCTGTTGGTTATCACCGTATTCGGTGCCGGTCTGCTGCGGGTTGATCCCCAACTTACGAAATAGCACCCGATCCTTGTCTTCATGTGGATTGGGCGTCGTCAGCAATTTGCAACCATAAAAAATCGAGTTGGCGCCGGCCATAAAGCACATCGCCTGTGTCTGTTCGCTCATTTGCTCGCGACCGGCGGACAAACGCACGAACGAGGTCGGCATCATGATACGCGCCACGGCGATAGTGCGGATAAAGTCGAACGCATCCACCTCTTCGTTATTCTCCAGCGGCGTTCCCTTCACCTTGACCAGCATGTTGATCGGCACGCTCTCCGGCGGTTTGGGGAGGTTAGCCAGCTGCACCAGCAAGCCGGCGCGATCGCGCACCGTCTCACCCAGCCCGACGATGCCGCCGGAACACACCTTGATGCCGGCATCGCGCACTTTGTCCAGCGTATCCAAGCGTTCCTGATAGGTGCGGGTGGTGATGATGTTGCCGTAGAACTCCGGCGAGGTATCCAGATTGTGGTTGTAGAAATCGAGCCCGGCCGATGCCAGCCGCGCAGCCTGATCGCCGTGCAGCGTCCCCAGCGTCATGCAGGTTTCCATCCCCATCGCCTTCACACCGCGCACCATCGCCTCCAGATAGGGCATATCCCGCGCGTGCGGATTTTTCCACGCCGCCCCCATGCAGAAACGAGTCGAGCCCGCCGCTTTCGCCTGGCGGGCGGCATCCAGTACCTGCTCAACCTGCATCAGGCGCTCGTTTTCGATACCAGTGCGGTAACGGGCGCTCTGCGGACAGTATTTACAGTCTTCCGGACAGGCGCCGGTTTTGATGGAAAGCAGCGTGCTCACTTGAACCTGCTGCGGATCGAAATGTTGACGATGCACCTGCTGCGCTTCAAACATCAGCGCCAAAAAGGGCTTATCAAACAGGGCTTGCGCTTGCTCCAGCGTCCAGTGTTTTCGTTCGGTCATCATGGCAACTCCGGGTGAAAAAGTGTTGCCAGTGTAATTTGCGCGGGTATGCTGTCAACCAAATAACAGTCAATTTAGTTTACAAACGCATGAATTCAGATGATCTGAGCTTCGACCAGCGCCATATCTGGCACCCCTATACCTCCATGACCCAGCCGCTGCCCTGTTACCCGGTGGTCGCCGCTAAGGACTGTCAACTGGCGCTGGCAGATGGCCGTCAGCTGGTGGACGGTATGTCGTCCTGGTGGGCGGCCATCCACGGCTACAACCATCCGGTCATTAATCAGGCGATGAGCGACCAACTCAGCCGCATGTCCCACGTCATGTTCGGCGGCATCACTCATCCGTCGGCGGTGGCGCTGTGCCGTCGGCTGGTCGCCATGACGCCCGCTGCGCTGGAGTGCGTATTCCTGGCGGATTCCGGCTCCGTCGCGGTGGAAGTGGCGATGAAAATGGCGCTGCAATACTGGCAGGCCAGAGGGCAACGGCGTCAGCGTTTTCTGACCCTGCGCCACGGTTATCACGGCGACACCTTCGGCGCCATGTCGGTGTGCGACCCGGACAATTCGATGCACCGCCTGTATCAGGGCTATCTTCCCGACCATCTGTTCGCCGACGCGCCAGCCTGCCGCTTCGACGCTGACTGGGATCCGCAGGATATCCAACCGTTGCGCACCCTGTTGGCGCAGCACGGCGGCGATATCGCCGCCGTCATCCTGGAGCCGATCGTGCAGGGCGCGGGCGGTATGCGCGTCTACCATCCGGCGTATCTGCAACAGGCGCGCCGCCTGTGCGATCACGACGGTATCCTGCTGATCGCCGATGAAATCGCCACCGGGTTTGGCCGCACCGGCCGGTTATTCGCCTGTGAGCACGCCGGTATCACGCCGGATATTCTCTGCCTCGGCAAAGCCCTGACCGGCGGCTATCTGACGCTATCGGCGACACTGACGACCCGCACCGTCGCCGAGACGGTCAGCAACGGCGAAGCGGGTTGCTTTATGCACGGCCCCACGTTTATGGGCAATCCGCTGGCCTGCGCCGCCGCCAATGCCAGCCTGTCATTGTTAGCGGATAACCGCTGGCAGGCACAGGTCGCCGCCATTGAAACACAACTGCGACAGGCGCTGCTGCCGCTGGCGGACGTCGACACGGTGGCCGATGTACGAGTTCTGGGAGCGATCGGCGTGGTGGAAACGCATCGTCCGGTCAATATGGCGCAACTCCAGCGCTTCTTTGTCGAACGCGGCGTGTGGATCCGCCCTTTTGGTCGACTGATTTACCTGATGCCGCCGTTTGTGATCACGCCGCAAGCCTTGCAACAACTGACGGACGCTATCCGCGATGCCGTGACCGCAAAACATCAGGATCTGTTCTTATGATGTTGTCCGTTTTGATACGGAACATGTCTTTTTCGAGCATTCAGTCCCGCTACCCGGCGATTTAGCATAGTAGGTGTCTTGTCACCGACTATGGAGTTCCTGCTATGCCCGCCGTTATTTTTTCCCCTGCCCGACGAACGCTCGTCGCCAGCGTATTGGTACTGTTTCTGGCTGCCATGGACAGTACCATTATCAGTACCGCCCTCCCGGCCATCCGGCTGGATATCGGCGCCTCCGGCAATTGGCCCTGGGTGATGTCCGGTTTCCTCTTGCCCATGGCGCTGATTGCACCGCTGGCGGGCGCCTATGCGGATCGCTTAGGCATTACCGCCACCCTGAAAGGTTTTCTGTTGCTGTTTTTGTCCGCATCCGCCTTGGCAGCGCGTTGCCCCAACCTCGACTGGCTGGTCGGCGCTCGCGTCCTGCAAGGCGCCGGCGCGGGCGGTCTGGTCGTATTGGTCTATACCTTGCTGGCACAACTGTTTAGCGCCGAACAACGCGGAAAAATGCAAGGGATGCTCAGCGCCGTCTGGGGTATTGCCGCGATTAGTGGCCCGTTGATCGGCGGGGTGCTGACGCAAACGTTCGGCTGGCGCAGCGTATTCTGGATTAACCTTCCCATCGGCCTGTTCGCCCTCGGGTTACTCTTCACCCTTAACGCACCCGCCCGGCCTCTCCAGCGTCACCCCATCGATGCCGGTGCTCACGTGGTACTGGCCATGTTTTCATATGGGGTGATTGGCGTGTTGCAAGCGCTAAACCACAGTCATACGCAAGTGCTGCCGCTGGCCTGTCTGTGCGTGGGCGGGATCCTCATGAAACGGCAATTACAGCGTACCCCTCACCGTAGCCCCCTTCCGGTGGATTTCTTTCAGCGGGCCGATCTTCTTGCCGTCGTCGTACTGGTGATCCTGTCCAGCGCCGCTATTTATGCCACCGTCACCCTGCTGCCGATGGCGTTGGCACGCCATGCCGTCACCCCCATTTCGGGCGGGTTGTTGATTATGGTGGCCGCGATGAGTTGGGTATGCGGCTCGATCGTGTGCGGCCGTCTGCTCACCACCCAGGGTTATCGAAAGTTGGCTATCGCCGGGATGGTATTGCTGATGACCGGCGCGCTCATGCTGGCAGCGATCTTATCTGCGGGGAATCTATTCGCTGTTATCCCGGCCCTGTTTCTTATTGGTATCGGGACTGGACTGGTCGCCACCGTAACGCTGGTTTTCGCCCAGAATGCCGCTCCCGTCAACCGGCTTGGTAGTTGGACCTCCATGATCCAGTTCCTGCGTAATCTGGGGTCGGCGGCGGGTATCAATCTGCTGGCTGCCGTGCAGCAACAAACGTCCGCCTCATACAGCTTCACCCTGTGCTTCCTGCTGCTGGCCGGGTTGATGTTACTGGGTATTATTCCGGGATATTTTATGCCAGCATCCCGTGACGGCATTCGCGCTACAGGAACTGAACCATGAGCCATCCGCTATACGGCACCCCACGCGCCGGGCTGACGGAAAGAACGATCGATACGCTATCGGCGCACGAGAATCAGCCTCATCGACACCCGCAAGGACAATTCGTCTTGGTACGGCAGGGCCTGTTGCAGGGGTTTTCGTCGCAAAGCAGCTGGCTGTTGAAGGCCGGGATGGCAATCTGGATCCCGCCGGAAACGGTGCATTGGGGAGAAACCGCCCACCAGGCCGACCTTCTGGTGGTGTATGCCACGCCTGACCAATGTCAGGCGATAACCTGCCCGCTGAAGTTGATGGATGCGTCATGTTTGATTATCGGCCTGTGCGAGCGGCTTGCTGCGCCCAATCCCGCACTGTCCGATGCGCGACGCGAGCGGTTATTGCAGTTGCTTTTTGAAGAAATCGCGGAGAGCCCATCCAGCCCGTTGTCGTTGCCGTTACCTGACGACCCGCGGTTGAAGAAAATTACCGATGCGCTGATCGCCACGCCATCGCTGCGGCATAATCTGGATAGCTGGGGAAAACACGCAGGAGCAACCGCGCGTACCTTGTCCAGGCTGTTTATGCGCCAGACCGGTTTGTCATTTGGCGCATGGCACGATCGTCTGCTGCTATCCGAAGCCTGGCGTCAGTTACATGCCGGGTACAACAACGATGCACTCGCCCTTCATCTGGGTTTTTCGTGCGGAGATGCTTTCGGGCACTGGTTTAAACGCATCGCGGGTCTCACGCCGGGGCAAGCGCGTCGGCAGTGTCAAACGGCGCGTTTGCTCCCCTTCCAGACCGCTCGCCGAGATACCTCACGACTGCGCTAGCGCCTGGCGCCCACGAGCACCGTTCGCCCCCCGTACACACTGTACGTCTGCATGAATCCGCTGAAAGTATTTTGTGATGCATAGCACACCTACAGGAGTAGCGTTATCATACTTTCCCTTCGCTCAATCAGGGTTTTCAGTCCTATGCGTAATGCATTCACCCTTTGCTGGCAGTATTTGCGCGCTTTCGCGCTGGTCTATCTCTGTCTTTTTGCCGGCAACGCGGTATCCGCGCTGCTGCCCATTGCCATCCCCGGCAGCATTATCGGCATGTTGGTACTGTTCGCCTTGTTGGCCTCGCAGATCCTGCCGGCCCGTTGGGTCAAACCCGGCTGCAATCTGTTTATTCGCTATATGGCGCTGCTGTTCGTCCCCATCGGCGTAGGCGTGATGAACTACTACGATCTGCTACTCAGTCAGTTCGGCCCGATTGTGGTGTCCTGCTTGATCAGCACCATCATCGTCATGCTGGTGGTCGGCTATACGACCCAGATGATGCAACGCGATCGCCGTATTCCTGACACATCCACCAAACCGGGAGGAAGCAACCATGCTGAATAATATTTGGTGGTCGCTGCCGTTGACGCTGGTGGTGTTTTTCGCGGCGCGCCGGCTCGCCATGACACTGAAAATGCCGTTGTTCAATCCGCTGCTGATTTCCATGCTGGTGATCATCACCATCCTGCTGATGCTGCACATTCCCTACTCGCACTATTTCGCCGGCAGCAGTGTGCTCAACAGCCTGCTGCAACCGGCGGTGGTGGCGTTGGCGTTTCCCCTGTACGAACAGTTGCACCAGATCCATGCCCGCTGGAAGTCGATTATCAGCGTATGTTTTATCGGTAGCGTAGCGGCGATCGTGTCTGGTACGGCCATTGCGCTGTGGTTGGGCGCCACGCGCGAAATCGCCGCTTCGGTGCTGCCCAAATCCGTCACTACGCCGATCGCCATGGCCGTCGCCAGCACCATCGGCGGCATTCCCGCCATCAGCGCAGTCTGCGTGGTTTTCGTCGGTATTCTCGGCGCCGTACTGGGCCATACGCTGTTTAATCGGGTGAATATTCGCACCGCCGCCGCGCGCGGCCTGGCGATGGGCACCGCGTCGCACGCCCTCGGCACTTCGCGGTGTGTAGAAGTGGATTATCAGGAAGGCGCATTCAGTTCTCTGGCGTTGGTTATCTGCGGCATCATGACATCGTTGATTGCGCCCTTCCTGTTCCCGGTGCTGATACGGCTATTCGGTTGATGCTCCACCGTGGAGCGCCCCCGCAAGAGGCGTTTCCACACACCTTATCGATGGCATTCGCCGGATTATCGATACCGCACGCCGGATGCCAGTTGGAATACCGGTGCGGGGGCTACGAATGGATGCACAAAACTGGAATGCTTCACACATTTACTCCCTGCATTTCACTCATTTCATTTGAAAAGTGATAAAAATCACACATTACAGCGTAATCGCTTTCTACCATTCGTATCACAGTCGTCACCATCCAAGAGGGTTCTCATGCAAGCACGTTTCCAGAGCGCATTCCCCCATCTGTCTGAACCGTTACAGTCGACATTGGCGCCGATGCTGGCGCGGGATGATTTTTCCGCCATGCTGACCGCAGACGAAGTCAACCATCTCTGCGGCCGATGCCGGATCACCGTTGATGCGCTGGCGTTTGCGCTGCTCCCTTTGGCGGCGGCGTGTGCGTTGACGCCAATTTCCTCGTTCAAGGTCGGTGCTGTGGCGCTCGGGGACAGCGGCGCATTGTACTGGGGCGCCAATATGGAGTTCTCCGGCGCGCCCTTGCAACAAACCGTGCACGCCGAACAAAGCGCGGTAGCCCACGCCTGGCTGCGGAATGAAACTTCATTACGGAGCGTCACCGTCAACTACACGCCGTGCGGGCATTGCCGTCAGTTCATGAACGAACTCAACAGCGCATCGACGCTGAACATTTGCCTTCCAGGCCGTTCGCCGGCCAGCCTTGGCCATTATTTGCCCGATGCGTTCGGCCCACGCGATCTGAACATCAGCACACTGCTGATGGATAGCGTAGATCGTGGCATGACGCTGCCGGAATCCGATGCGCTGACCGCCGCGGCGCTTGATGCTGCCAATCGCAGCCACGCCCCTTATAGCCAGGCGTTCAGCGGCGTGGCCTTACAGGGCGAGCGTGGTATCTATACCGGGCGTTACGCAGAAAACGCAGCGTTTAATCCCAGCCTGCCGCCATTGCAGTCCGCACTCAATTTGATGAATTTGTCCGGCGAGTCCCATGACGCAATACAACGGGCCGTGCTGGTGGAGTCGCGCCGCGCCGCCATTAGTCAGTGGAGTGCCACGCAATCGCTGCTGGCTATGTTGGGGTGTCAGGACATCCGCCATGTTTTGGCGGAGTAACGTCGCCTTTCCCGTCAGCCCGCGGTCAACACATCGGGCTGACGCCTGCCGATCGGCCATTTGGCCAGACTTACCGCCGCGTTCACCCTGCGCCGTGCGCAAACAGGGGAAGGCCGCCTAACATCGCCCAAGATAGCGACGCCACAAGATGGTGATCGCCGTTGTTCATCCGTCAGCCTGCCGCTAAACCGCCGGGAATGGGCAATATTTGTGACGCTTTCCACATTTTCGTGATATGCAAGTCATGTGTAATTATTTTAATTAACATTTCCTGTACATATCAGCTGGGTACTTTAAGATCCGCGCTACCGATACACGGCGTTGGTTCGCCAACAGGTTTCCGCTACCTAAAAGAGTTAAAAAATCATGGAATTGGAATACGAAAGTAAACGTCCACTCTATATCCCTTACGCCGGTCCCATTTTGCTCGAATTCCCCCTGCTGAACAAAGGCAGCGCCTTCAGTGACGAAGAACGCGACCATTTCAACCTTCATGGCCTGTTGCCCAAAGCAGTAGAGACCATTGAAGAGCAGGCAGAACGCGCCTGGCGTCAATATGAGTCATTTAAGAACGACATGGAAAAACATGTCTATCTGCGCAATATCCAGGACACCAACGAAACTCTGTTTTACCGCCTGCTGGCCAACCACCTGAGCGAGATGATGCCCATCATCTATACGCCGACAGTGGGTGCCGCGTGCGAAAACTTTTCTGATATCTACCGTCGTGCGCGTGGTCTGTTCATTTCCTACCCGAACCGCGAACACATCGACGACATGCTGCAGAATGCCACTAAACAGAATGTAAAAGTCATTGTGGTGACTGACGGCGAACGTATCCTTGGCCTGGGCGACCAGGGTATCGGCGGTATGGGCATTCCTATCGGTAAGTTGTCCCTGTATACCGCGTGCGGCGGCATCAGCCCGGCCTATACGCTGCCGGTGGTGCTGGACGTCGGTACCAACAACCCGCAGCGACTGAACGACCCGCTTTACATGGGTTGGCATCATCCGCGTATCACCGGCGAGGAATATGACGAGTTTGTCGATGATTTCATCCAGGCGGTGAAACGCCGTTGGCCGAACGTCCTGTTGCAGTTCGAAGATTTCGCCCAGAGCAACGCCATGCCGCTGCTGAAGCGCTATCGCGACGAAATTTGCAGCTTCAACGATGATATTCAGGGAACCGCCGCCGTGGCGCTGGGGAGTTTGATCGCCGCCAGCCGCGCCGCCGGCAGCCAACTGCGCGACCAGACTGTCACCTTCTTGGGTGCCGGCTCCGCCGGTTGCGGCATCGCCGAACAGATCATCGCCCAGATGAAATCCGAAGGACTGAGCGATGAAGAGGCCCGCGCCCGCGTATTCATGGTGGATCGTTTTGGGCTGCTGACCGACAAACTGCCGAACCTGCTCGATTTCCAGAGCCAACTGGTGCAGAAGAGCGAAAAACTCAGCAAATGGGACATAAACAGCGACGCTATTTCACTGATGGATGTGATTCGCAACGCCAAACCGACCATTCTGATCGGCGTATCCGGCCAACCGGGTCTATTTACGGAAGAGATCATCCGTGAAATGCACCGTCACTGCCCGCGTCCGATCGTGATGCCGTTGTCCAACCCGACCTCTCGCGTCGAAGCGCGTCCGGAAGACGTTATCCGCTGGACCGACGGCGCCGCGCTGGTCGCCAGCGGCAGCCCCTTCCCCCCGGTGAAATACAAAGACCGCGTGTACCCGATCGCACAGTGTAACAACTCCTACATTTTCCCGGGTATCGGTCTGGGTGTGCTGGCATCGGGCGCTAAGCGCATTACCGACAGCATGCTGATGGCCGCCAGCCGCGCGCTGGCCGACTGCTCTCCGCTGGCGGCGGATGGCGAAGGCGCGCTACTGCCGGATCTCGGCACGATCCACGATGTTTCCAAACGCATCGCGCTGGAAGTTGGCAAAGCGGCGCAATTGGCCGGCGTGGCGGAACTGACCTCCGAAGACGCGCTGAACAAGGGGATTACCCACAACTTCTGGCACCCGCAGTATCGCCAGTACAAACGCACCTCGTTCTAATCACGATCGTTCGGTTCTCGAAGCGCGGCAACGTCCGCGCTTTTTTTATTCACCCGCGCCAACTCCCCTCACAGATATCTCCTGCCGCGTTCTCCCAAGGGGCGATCTCTGCCATAATGCGACACCATTACAGGCATATTCGATTGTGCTATGCCGTACATACCCTTAATCATTCGAGCGGCCGGGCCGCACGCCTGTGTGTTGAACGATGCAATGTTTCAGCCGCACGCGCCAGCCCCACCGATAAGCCGAATTATGCCGCCGACACGCCGGCGACTTGCGTATGACAGGTATAGCCGAATCACATCACGGAGCGGTTATGGATACTTCAGGCTTACTTTCTCTGGAACAGGCGCTGCAAAAAATGCAGGCGCAGGTTTCCCCTCTTACTGCGACTGAAATAGTGGCGCTTTCACAAGCCGCAGGCCGTATCACCGCCGTGCCGGTCACGTCCCCGGTGAATGTTCCCCCCTTCGATAATTCGGCGATGGACGGCTACGCCATTCGTCGCAGCGATTGGCGCGGCGAACCGATGCCTGTCGCCGGGAAGGCGTTTGCCGGTATTCCCTTTGCCGGCGAGTGGCCTGTCGGTACCTGCATCCGCATCATGACCGGCGCGCCGATCCCACCGGGAGCGGATGCAGTCGTGATGCAAGAACACACCGCCGCAGACAGTAACGGTCATATCCGCATTACCCACGATGTGAAGCCAAACCAAAATATCCGTCGCCTCGGCGAGGACATTCAACAAGGCGCGCAGGTGTTTCCAGCCGGTGTTCGTCTCGGCAGCGCCGAACTGCCGCTGCTGGCGTCGCTGGGGCTGGCGCAGTTGGCAGTGATACGACGCCTGCATGTGGCGCTGTTTTCCACCGGCGATGAACTGCAGGTGGTCGGCGAACCGCTGCAGGACGGGCAAATCTACGATACTAACCGTTTTGCCATCCGCTTGATGTTGTCGCAGTTGGGGTACGAGGTGGTGGATTTAGGGATCGTGCGCGATGACCCTACCGCTCTGCGTCAGGCGTTTAAGGATGCCGCCGCTGTCGCCGACGTCGTCATCAGCACCGGCGGCGTTTCCGTCGGTGAAGCGGATTACACCAAACAGATACTGGACGAACTGGGCGACATTCATTTCTGGAAACTGGCGATCAAGCCCGGAAAACCGTTCGCTTTCGGCAAATTGCAGAATGCCTGGTTCTGCGGCCTGCCGGGCAATCCGGTTTCCGCCGTAGTGACATTCTACCAATTGGTGCAACCGTTACTGGCAAGCCTCGCCGGCGACACGCATTGGCGCCTGCCGCCGCGCATCCGGGTGAAAACGGCAACGCCGCTGAAAAAATCGCCTGGTCGGCTCGATTTCCAACGCGGGATGGTTAGCCGTAACGCCGACGGCGATCTGGAAGTCAGAACCACCGGGCATCAGGGTTCCCATATTTTCAGTTCTTTTAGTCTGGGCAACTGTTTTATTGTGCTGGAGGCCGAACGCGGGCCAGTCGCCGCCGGCGAGTGGGTGGAGATCGAACCTTTCAACGTGCTGCTGAGTCATCCATGATGCTACCCGAACTGACAGACGCCGAAGCCCTGCGCTATAACCGGCAGATTGTGCTGCGCGGTTTCGATTTCGATGCACAGGAAAAACTGAAATCCTCGCGCGTGTTGATTGTCGGCCTCGGGGGATTAGGCTGCGCAGCATCGCAGTATTTGGCCGCCGCAGGAACCGGCCACCTGACCCTGCTCGATTTTGATACCGTGTCGCTTTCCAACCTGCAACGTCAGATACTGCATCGCGATGACAGGATCGGCATGACAAAGGTGGCTTCCGCCGCCGCTAGCCTGCAGGATATCAACCCTCATGTCGTGCTGGAACCGATTAACGGCGTACTGGATGACGCTGTGCTACAGGCGCTGATCGCCAGACACGATGTGGTGGTGGATTGCACCGACAATGTTACCGCCCGGGATCAACTCAACCGCGGGTGCTATGCCTCAAAGACAGCGTTGATCTCCGGTGCAGCGATTCGGATGGAAGGCCAGATCAGCGTATTTACCTATCAACAGGATGAGCCCTGTTACCACTGTCTGAGCCGTTTGTTCGGCGACTCGGCGCTGACCTGCGTAGAGGCTGGCGTCATGGCGCCGTTGGTCGGCGTGATGGGTTCGTTGCAAGCGCTGGAGGCGATTAAAGTGCTGACGCATTATGGTCAGCCGCTGGTGGGGAAATTGCTGTTGTTCGACGCAATGACGCTGCAATTTCGAGAGATTCGGCTACCTCGCCACCCCGGCTGCTCGGTTTGCGGCGCGACCGAATAGTCACCATACTGGAATTTTATTGGTGTAAGATGGCGGCCTGACTTCCCAACAGGCCGTCTATCATGGCAGAAGACATCTCCCTCGAAGAACGTATTCAGAACTCCATTACCCGCGTCGCTAAGGTGGTATTTCCCACCAATATTAACCATCATGCCACCCTGTTTGGCGGCACGGCGTTGGCCTGGATGGACGAAATCTCCTTTATCACCGCGACACGTTTTTGTCACAAACCGCTGGTTACGGTTTCCACCGAGAAGATTAATTTCAATACGCCGATTCCTTCCGGCACCATCGTCGAACTGATCGGCAAGGTTAGCCGCATTGGGCGTACCAGCCTGACGGTCGATGTCGCCGTTTATCTGGAGCACATGTATGCGGAAGGTCGAACCCAGGTGATTTCCGGCCAATTTAATTTCGTCGCCGTTAACGATGAAGGGCGCCCCGTCCCGCTATTTTGACCATCGCGTATATCCGGCGTTGGCACCACCTCCGCCGGGTATTCACCTGCAACGGCACGTCTGATTTCCGCTCGTTCAGGATATGTGCCGGTATGTTTATGCTTTTTTTTGCACCAGCACAGCTTAAAGAGGCGTTGAAGCCTCTGGGGATCAGTGCCAGAGTATGGGGAGTCGTTCTGTCATCTCATCAGAGGATTTCACCATGAATAATGCATTCCTTCAGGCCATTAAGGCCCGTCGTTCTATTTATGCCCTCAGCAGCACGCTACCCGTTTCAGAAGATCAAGTGACTCAAATCATTACCGATGCCGTCAAACTGAGCCCGTCAGCCTTTAATTCGCAAAGCTCTCGCGTGGTTATTCTGTTTGGCGAACAACACCAGAAAGTATGGGATATCGTCAAATATCAATTGCAGAAAATTGTTCCAGCTGAAGCGTTTGACGCAACCGAGAAAAAACTGGCGACATTCGCCGCCGGCGCCGGTACCGCTCTGTTTTATGAAGATACTGACGTCGTAAAATCCCTGCAGGAAAAGTTTGCCGCTTATGCCGACAACTTCCCCATCTGGTCCGAACACTCCACCGGCATTGCGCAGTTCGCCGTTTGGACCGCACTGGCACAGGCCGGAATAGGCGCTTCACTGCAACACTACAATCCGTTGATCGACGATGATATTCGTCACGCCTGGCAGTTGCCTGAAAGCTGGAAACTGCGTGCCCAGTTACCCTTCGGTGCCATCGCTCAATCCGCCGGAGAGAAAACCTTTATCCCGGATGAGCAACGCTTCCGCGTCTTCAAATAAGCAAAGCGTTGCCAGCAGTTACCCCGAAGTAACCAGATCACCAAAAAGTAACTTATTGTTTAATAAGAAATTTGGCGATACCATTCCGTTTACTGTGCTGTCGGAACTTCTTGCTGGAGCAGAGCGAAGTTCCGCTTTCTATCGAAAATTCATAAGGAAAACACATGAGCAAGATTGCGGTTGTCTACTTCTCCGGCTACGGCCACACCCAATATATCGCAGAGCAGGTCGCGGAAAGCGCCAAAGCATCGCTGGTCTCCATCGATAACAACGGTGATATTACCGATGCCGATTGGCAAACCCTCAACGATGCCGACGGTATCATCTTCGGCGCACCGACCTATATGGGTTCCGTTCCCTGGCAATTTAAGAAGTTCGCCGACGCCACCTCTAAAATCTGGTTCACCCGCGGTTGGCAGGACAAAGTCTTCGGCGGCTTTGCCAACAGCGCCAGCCTGAATGGCGATAAGCAAGTTACGCTGATTTATCTGCAAACTCTGGCGTCGCAGCACGGCGGTATTTGGGTCAGTCTGGGTCTGCCGCCGTCTAATACTCAGGCTGCGACACGCAATGACGTCAACAACCTGGGCGGTTCTGTCGGCGCATTAATTCAGTCGCCTTCCGATGCCGGCGCCGATGCTATTCCAGCGGGCGATGTGGAAACTGCACGTCTGTATGGTGCTCGCGTTGCTGAAATCACCGCACGTCTGCGCGGTTAATCCCTGCGATCGTCTGGACACGCCTTTTCGCGGCCATTGTCGCAACCCAATGCGCCAGACGATAGACAGCCAAAGGGCCGGTTTCCCGGCCCTTTTTTCATATTGCTACTAACCCGATAATCACCGGCATCGAAAATAAATAGCGTTGCCTCCGGTAGGACATTATTTTTTGGCATTCCGATCTTATTCCAAGAACAATTTTACTGCCGTAAAAAATTTATATTCACCCAATTCTCCGCCACATATAAATGTGTCAAATATGTATTAATGCCAATGTGAAAACAAATAATAAAATAACGATCACGACCGAATTGATAAATACGTTCAGAGAACGATATGACATTACAGCGTCATACAGAATAATTCGTATTCGACATCAAACTCATTGCATTGAATATGTTTGAAGGGACTTAATGATGATAGCGCTGCCTCAACCTGCTCTCGCAGTGCTCTGGCGCGGGGAACTGTATGAGCATAGCAATCAACGCTGACGACCACTCGGCTATGCTTAATCTGCTGTAAGATATCGTAATTGGTTTCCTGCTAAAGAGAAAAAATCAAAAAACAGCGCATCTCAAACGGCAAGTAATGTACGAAACAAGGAGCAACATACGCATATACACGGCCGTCGGCCAACTGTCTTCATAATGGATAAATATCGTCTTCGAACATATCAATCACCTTATAATGAAGATGCAAAAAAAATAATCTCAGCCGTCCTTATTACTGGGCGTATGTTCCGAATACTACGCAATAGAGAAACGGAATTTTCGGTCATCACCAGTGATAACGCATCATGTTATCCGGCGCTCGTGATTGACAATGTGCGTTTATGCCATCTGAGAAGCAAAAATGTAAATATGCGGCGCTATGCAAAGACATGCCCGATGTTTACTGGCATAACCGGCAAGTTTTTTATCTGTTTTGATGTGAGAGGCAGTAAAGCGATATTTCAGGAGAATGAGTAGATGAAAAATGTGGCGGAGAGAGAGGGATTTGAACCCTCGGTGGGGTTGCCCCCACAACGGTTTTCGAGACCGTCCCGTTCAGCCGCTCCGGCATCTCTCCGTAAAAACGGTGCTTATAATGCACGCTTTTATGGCATTTTAACAGGACTAACCGGCGCCTTTGAATTCAAGTGATGACTTAGCGAGCAACACCATGATGAAGTGGCAGTGGAAAAACCCGATATCGACGATGAATGAAGTATCCGAGTGGCGGCAAGCGCTGTCCATTCCGTTAATGGCCCCGCTGGAGGAGTCAGAACACCAGCGCATTGTCATGGTAGCAAAACAATTTTTACGTCAGAAACGACTGGTGCCGCTGCAAGGATTGGTACTTGATGAGTTAATGGCTAAACGCATTGCTCTGCTGTTTGCATTGCCAGTGATGGAACTGGGCATCGAATGGCTCGATGGTTTTTACGACGTATTGATCCATCCAGCGCCTTTTGAGGTCGAGGGCGAATGGATGGATGACAATGGGCTGATTCACAGCGGCGCCAGTATACAATCAGGGCAAAGCTGGGATCAGGGCCCGGTGATCCTCAACTGGCAGGAGATTCAGGACTCTTTTGATCTCTCCGGCTTTAATCTCGTTATCCATGAAGTCGCCCACAAACTTGATCTCCGGGGCAATGGCCACGTTTCCGGCGTACCGGCCATGCCGCTACGAGAGGTTGCGCTTTGGGAGCAACACCTGCATGCGGCGATGGATGAATTGCGCGAAGAAATCGAACTGGTGGGCGAAGACGCCGCCAGCATGGATCCCTATGCAGCGACCGATCCCGCGGAGTGTTTCGCCGTACTTTCCGAATACTTTTTCAGCGCACCCGACCTGCTGACCGAGCGTTTTCCGCTGGTTTATCAACATTTTTGCCGTTTTTACCGTCAATCGCCGCTGGCGCGATTGCAGCGTTGGCAAATGCAGCACCCATCGTCAGCTGCGCAGTCGGAGTGATGACAATAACGGCAGATTGTTCACAGGCTGGTCGATTGGATGACGGAAGCGATTTTACCGTTGACAGCCCATGACACGACCGATAATATGCGCCCCGTTCCAGCGATTCCTCTGTAGTTCAGTCGGTAGAACGGCGGACTGTTAATCCGTATGTCACTGGTTCGAGTCCAGTCAGAGGAGCCAATTTAAAGAAAGCAGACGTTCACTGACGTCTGCTTTTTTGCTTTTTATCAATTGGTTATCCCCTTCTTCAGGTTCACCCTCGTTCACCAAAAAACACTCGAAGCCATACCCTTTTGCTGGTAAAAATACTGGTAAAGCTGGTTCGATTTCGTTTTTACCAGCAATCGGAGGGAACCGTCATGTCACTTACTGATACTAAAGTAAAAAATGCTAAGCCGTCAGAAAAGGCGGTAAAGCTTACTGACGGGTTCGGCCTCTACTTACTGGTGCATCCCAACGGTTCAAAATACTGGCAGTTAGGCTATCGCTTTGAAGGGAAACAGAAGGTATTTTCCATTGGTGTCTATCCTGCTGTTTCTCTGGCTGATGCCAGACAACGGCGGGATGAAGCGAAAAAGCTGTTAGCCGCTGGAATCGACCCCAGCGCTAAAAAGCAGGCTGACAACAAGTCCGTTCAAGAAAGGCGTAACAATACCCGCGCTTTCAAAACGGTTGCCAAAAGCTGGTTTGCCACCAAAACCACATGGTCGGATGATTATCAGCGTTCGGTTTGGACACGACTCGAAACCTACCTGTTCTCTGACATCGGTAACAAGGACATTGCTGAACTGGATACAGGCGATCTGCTGGTTCCCATCAAAAAGATAGAAAAGCTGGGTTATCTTGAAATCGCCATGCGGGTGAAACAGTACGCCACTGCCATCATGCGTTATGCCGTCCAACAAAAGATGATCCGTTTCAATCCTGCCTATGATTTGGAAGGCGCGGTTCAGAAGCCACAGACGGAACACCGTCCCGCTATCGAACTGGAAGAGATACCTACCCTACTGGAACGCATTGAAGGCTATCGGGGACGTAGCAGGCTGACCCAATTGGCGATAAAACTCAATCTGCTGATTTTTGTGCGTTCCAGTGAACTCCGCTTTGCCCGATGGTCAGAGATCGATTTCAACAGTGCCTTGTGGGTTATCCCTGAACAGCGTGAAGCGATTGAAGGGATCAAACATTCGGGCCGTGGTGCCAAAATGCGTAGGAAACATTATGTTCCCCTGTGCAATCAGGCGCTGGCAATTTTAGAAGAGCTTAAAGACCTCACCTATGACGTTAACGGTGATGACGGCTTTATCCTGACTGGCTGTTATGATGCGATAAAACCGATGAGTGAGAACACCATTAACAAGGCGCTCCGCAAAATGGGCTATGACACCAAAACCGATCTGTGTGGTCATGGTTTTCGAACGCTGGCGTGTAGTGCCTTGATTGAATCGGGGATCTGGCCGGAAGATGTGGTAGAACTTCAGATGAGCCACATGGAAAAGAACAACGTTCGCGCTGCCTATACCCACAAGGCCAAACATCTTGAACAACGCCGCCTCATGTTGCAATGGTGGGCTGATTTTCTGGATGCTAACAGCAACGGGATGGTTAGACCGTTTGAGTTTTCGCAGAATACAAAAGGATACTGATCTGTACGATCACCACTTTGAGCACTACATGGTAGCGTCTTAATTGAATCGGGTATCGGTCCGGAAGATGTAGCTTTCAAATAAGCCACACGAAAAGACCTGTGCCCGAATGTAATGAACAGCGTCACCTGATGCTGTAATGATAGGCTGGTTTTCTGGATAGTAAGATGTAATCTCAAGGGTATTGGTGTGTCTATCGATTATCTTTCGGAAACAATAATGTTGCCAGTGCACAAACCGCTGATAACACTGAAACGATTGACAATGTGTAAAAATAAGCCAAATCATTAGATAATCTAGCCTCTTGAGTACTTAGAAACTGTATGCAAAAAGCACTAAATACCGGGCCACCTAAGCGCTGTAGTATGTTTAGAGAAGTTGCTGCCGAAGGTAGTTTATCCTTAGATATTGTGAAGTAAGCTAATGTCGTAGATGGCACTCCAATCAATCCTTGACCTACACCAGTAACCAGAAGAGCTAATGCAACAGAAATACTATAGTGAAATGCAAAAAATGAAGTTTCGATAGAAAATAACACAGTTCCCAAACAAGAAATACATGCCCCATAAAAGGCAGTTTTCCTCATTCCTAATAAATTTATTATTTTTGCGACAAAAATAAATGAAAGGATCATACCAACTCCTAATGGTGCAAGCATCACTCCTAAATGTTCTGGACTTTCTCCCATAATTTTTATTAAAAAGAGTGGCAACATAATCTGACAGGAGTAAATAACTCCATTTAAGAAAAACTGAACAAAAGAACTGATCATAAAGGTTTTGTTTTTAAACAAAGATACATCGATCAATGCATTTTCATTATTTAGCTTTGACCAATGAACAAAAACAACAAAAAGGACAAAGCCTGATAAAAAAGCGATTTTCCCACTTATTACTGGGAAATAATTTATGCCTAACAATAATAATGCAACACCAAGAGTTATAAATACAAACCCATATATATCTAATACTTTAACCTTATAGTCACAATGATCATCATTTAATGAAAAGAATGCCATAAACATACCAATCAAACTGATTGGTATGTTTAGAAAAAATAACCAATGCCAATCACCGTAACTAAGTATAACACTTGCTATTAGGGGACCTAGAAGTGGTGCTAACACTATTGTGGCTGCAGCATAACCTGAAACCTTTGCTAAATTCGTACCTGAATTTATAGCAAGCATCATCTGAGATAAAGGTGCCATTAATCCACCAAATAATCCCTGAAGGATTCTGAATATAATAAGTGAACCAATAGACCATGATATGCCGCAAAAAAACGAGGTTAGTGCATAACCCAAAAAGCAATAAATGTATAACTTCTTAATACCAAACTTCCCGACCAACCAGCCACACAATGGTATAACAAGTGTTACTGCCATCATATAGCCAGTAGAAACCCATTGAACTATAGAAACATTTTTAGAAAAATGATTTGATAATTCTGACAAAGATACATTTACAATAGTTGCATTGAGAAGTGAAATAAACGACCCAATCACAGCAATAAAAATAACCTTCCAAAGATAAGCACTTATTGTAGTATTTTTCATAATATTAATCATATTAAAAATAGACGATTTTAGCATAACGTTTTTTTTGCTAAAATGGAATGCGTCCAGTTTTGCATTATGTGCTTTTACCTTATCATATGCGGAAAAGTCACTATACAAATGCACTGTAGAGCGTTATATGTAAACCTATTGATACGCCAGAAACTCCTTGTTTGTTATAGGAGTGATTAATCATACTAACCGCAACCGTAAGCTTAACTACATATCGATCGTAGATGGCAGGTATCACAAATTTATTAATATCTTAAAAAAGGTTCAAATCATGACTAAAGCAAAAAAAATAATTGTTATTGGAGGAACAGGTTATGCGGGTTCAGCTATTGTACGTGAAGCAGTTAAGCGTCAGCATCTGGTTACCTCAGTAAGTCGCTCTGAGCCAAAAGAGCCTATAGATGGGGTGGAATACATCATATCCAGCACTGCAGATAACGAAATCATGGTGAATGGTTTTGATGTTGTTGTTGGGGCACTATCACCAAGAGGTAGTAATGTTGGCACTCTCGCTAAAGCCTATGAAAACTTAGCAATTAAAGCAGCTGCGAATGATGCTCGACTTATATTAGTAGGAGGTTTTTCATGCTTGAGGCCAGCTCTAGGTGAACCACGAATGATTGAGGCAGGGGGATTTCCTGAGGGGACACCTGAAGAAATTATTGTGGAAGCGAAGGAAAACATGGATGTTCTAAATAATCTACTGAAAGATTCAACTGGTGTAGATTGGCTGTTTGTTTCTCCAGCTCTTGAATTTTCTTCATGGACTCCGGGGGAAGATCTTGGATACTATCGTGTCGGTGATGATGTTGCTCTTTTCGACGAAAACGGAAAGTCAGCTATTAGTGGTATAGATTATGCTCGTGCTATTCTGGATGAAATAGAAAATCCCACAAGACATCGAGTTCACATAGGTATTGCTTACTAATATTCAAAATGGTGCTATTAAAAAAATTTTACTAGCACCGTCCTTTAATAGATCAGTTTCATGATTATTTTTCATCAACAACATGTAATTTAAAGCACATTAAAGTAATTTAAAGCACATTAAAACAATCAAAACAGTGGAATGAATTTCAAAAACTTATAAAAAACCCAATGCATCATATAAATAAAAATCAGAAACCAACTTATAGAAAATCCAGCCTTGAATCAAAATCTCATTTTTATAAAACATAATAAAATTCATAACTGAGCAGTATAATATTATTAGGGAATCGTGTTAAAAAACGGGAAAAGAGCTGCCGAACCCTTCTCCTGCTTAATAATGCACTACCCATTGGGTAGGATCATACATATCCACATGTATGGAGAAAAATAAGTTCATAGAACTGGAAATATACGCCATATACACAAAAAACCAAGACACTTTATTAAAGTGAATATATCAAAATACATATATTAGATATAATATTTTTTCAGCACATGTAAAAGTTCAAAGAATAAATATTAATTTTATTTCCTTTGAAACCCATGTTACCAAATCGGATCGTTCTGATCATAAACCCAACTAAGCCCATACTGATCTATAGCCCAGCTTTTTAGTTGGCTATGTGAAACATACTTTAATGATGATATATAGGTGACCACAGGTTTTAATACACCGTATTTTTCAATATTACCTCTATCACTAAAATCAAGCACACGGTTATTAACCTGACTTGGCGAAGAAAAAGGGATATGCAGTTCAAGAAAGTCTCCATTGGGGAACTCAACATAAGACATTGCCCTGTCACTACCGATCATTGCTACGTAAATGGTCAATTGGTCTAACGTGTAGTATCCATCCGGTGGCGTTATAACAGCGGCAGACGCTGATATTGACGCACTGATACTCGATGAAACACTGGCACTGGTTGAAAGTGATAATGAAGCTGATGTGCTGGCAGATAACGATGCTGATTGTGAAGCGCTAAGACTGGCACTTGTGCTTGCTGATTTTGACGCCGATATACTGGTGCTGGTCGAAGCACTCAAACTTGCCGATGTTGAGGCAGATTTTGACGCAGAGATCGATGCTGATTGACTGGCACTGATGCTACTACTCGTTGAAGCGCTAATTGACTGACTTACGCTTACTGAATTTGATGCTGACTTGGAAGCCGATACAGATGCACTGATTGACGCAGATTGTGATGCTGATACCGAATTCGAGATAGACGAAGACACAGACTTACTGGCACTCATAGATGCCGATGTTGACGCTGATTTACTGGTAGACAGTGATGCTGACGTACTGGCAGATTTGGATGCAGAGGTCGATATTGCCGTGCTTGCCGCGACTTCTGCCTCTGAACCTTCACGCAGTTCCCCAAGATTAAGCGGGAAAGCCAACGTGTTTTTTAAGATCTGCATTGAGATAGGATAGATTTCCTGAACGCTTCCATCTGGTTTAGCACTCATCAGATAAGCATCTGACGTATTGAATATGGTACGAATCTGTTGGACGGTTTCCCTGACTGCAGCATCATGCTTTTCATTGCGATAAAAGCTTAATGCGGTATAGGCAATGCCCGAAGCAACCCCAAGAACTAAAACAATTTCTAATATTGAATATCCTTTTTTACTTTTCATTTTTATACCTTATTATTTGATAGATAGCTGATGGTTTTCTCTGGTCTGCATGGTTTTACGATAAATTTCATAGCTGACATTAATGATGTTTTCTTTTTCAGCAGAACCACCAGAGGAATGAACAATATCTCCACCAGAATCGTAAAGGGCGTAGGTTTTCGGATAGACAAAATGATTAACTACAATTGTATTATCTTTTCCAGATTTACATAATGCGGCTGTTTTATCCGTCACAACCGTGTTTCTGTTCCATGTGGTGCCAGATGCAGGCGGAGTTAATGGAACATATTGACTGTTAATTAATACTTCAAAATACTGTCCCGCTAATTGCGTTGCCAATGTCGCACATGACTTATCAGATACATTGCTTAGCGTTAGTTTTAGGACGTTAGCACCGATGTATGCTGTATTGTATTCTAATGAATACACACTACCGATTGGCGCTTTGAAAATACTATCGACTGATAATGCCTGTGATGTAAAACCACTGAAAACTAATAGGCATAAAATTTTTGTTTTGTTGAATGGCATAATATCTCCTGAAATTTTTAATCTATACTCAGGAGATAATCAATTTATTCATTTCTAGCAAGTGGTTAACAAAAGGATTTTATTGTGAACAGTTTTCAATTATACGCCAACACATGAATAACTTATCTTAACAAGGTTATCAGTCGATGCAGCTACAGAAAATGTGTAATCACTGCCCGAAGGAGTTTCTACGGTGTGGAATAGTGTCACGCTTGAACCGGATGCCCTGCCGTGGTCGTATTCAAACGCTGCCGTTTTATCAGATTCAACCAGAACCCCTGCAGCATAGAGATTTGCGGTCATTTGATACACTGCGTAATAGACAACCCAATTGACGTAAGCGTGAACCAATATTTTTCCGGAAACACCACTTCTACAGGTAAACGCTGTATTGTTGCTAATGTTGCCTGATGAAACGACCGTATTGCCCTCGTTGCCCTTCCATTTACCATCAACACACCACACAGGCGAACCATTTGCCGCCTTGCTGATAAGTCCGTTGGGTGAGCATGTTTCACCAGTAATAGCTGTTGATGTGGGTTGTATATACCTTCCTGCTATGTTTCCTGACGCGGAGATACCCCCTGACGCTTTACCATTACCCGATGCAGTAATTTTAAGATCTCCACGGATTTTTTGGCTGCCTACAACATCCAACTTTACGGAATCATTGATAAAAGGGTTAACATCCATCAAAAGCATATACCCGTCAGCATTTCCGCCTTCCAATCTGACTGACAGCGCGTTAGTGTCAGTTGAGGAACTACCACCGCCAATGGTCATTCGGGTGTTATTGGTATTTGCGACAAACTCTTTTGATCTGATGGTGTTGCTGTTTATCACGTTAAGGGAATTGATGACGCCATCAAAAACAGCGCTGTTTTTGACATAGAGATCGGTAGAACTCACTTTCTGCGCATAAACCATATTTGCATTGTTGATGTTCTTACCTCCCATATTCAGATCCCCTGTCATAGGGAGTGTCCCATCACGACGTAGGTAAACTGAATACATGGAGGAATCGTATCCGACACGGTAGGCCAACAGCCCAGCCGCATTAATTCTACTATAGTTATTTTGGTTCTCAGTCCATTGACCACTCGTACCTGATGCAACAGACGCGGATTGCGTCATTCCGCTATCAATGCCAGCGGCTTGCATGGCTTTGCCTAACAAATCATAGCGAATACGGTTCCCTTCTGACCAAGGCAATGTTGTAATAACAAGTCCGTTAATGACGTAGTTAGGTGTGGTGCCAGCGCGTTTTAACAGAATCTTATAAGAAGACTTTTGCATGTTGATACCGGTATGTCCCGCAGGCAACAACCCTTCATTTACTAACGTCTGATAGGTAATTTCACAGCCATTAGCCGAACAGGTTCTTGGTCCCGGATCGCTGGTCTGGCTGCTACTGGATGAAAGCGTTGAAAGCTTGTCAAAACGAATACTGATGTAACGATTAATCGCCTCCCCCATTTGTTTCATCTGCTGTCCTACAGTATTCGCCATGATGTTTTCCTGATCGCTTTTCATGTCCTGAAACTTCATAAAAGCCATCGCCGTTCCAATACCTAAAACCAATGTTATTTCCAATAAGGAAAAACCTTTATTGCTTTTTGTTTTCATTTTTATCGTCCTTTTTTATTTTCACGTACTATTTAATTAACAAAAATAAAAAAGTGGTCAATAGAGGATAGATATTCACGCTAAACATTTTAGATAAAAACTCTGTAGTGTATTGCTAAGTATTTAATATAAAAAAACCTCATTATTAATGATAGGTATATTTTGACAAAAACATTCCAATAAAGTAAATGAACTTATCACACAAATTATAAAAGGAAAAAATGATATGTTATTTAACGCCAAAAGAATAATTACATCACTGGTGAATAATCTAAAAAAATGCGATATTTCCGCAAAAAAGATAATCCATATATTAAGCCTGCTACATGAACCTAATATGAGTTTCACCTGTAAAATATATGATAATGATAAAATAGTTTTTAACATCGGCAATGGTAAAGATGAATCGCTGACGCAAGACTCTTCCTCAGATTTTTACTACATAAAAGCAAATGAAATCATTGAGGAAGTTGTTCCTATGCTTATTCAACGATATGTTATCCGATGTGCGATCCATAAACACCTTGAGCAAGAAATTTGCCTCAATGACCAGAAAACTAAAGTGCTCACTCTATTCTTAATTGATAACATCGAATCTTATCGCCAGATTAACGAAAAAGGACAATATATGCCGGGTAAATATGTTCGTATCTTTGAAGAAGAGTATTTGAAAGAAATTACAAAACCCGCATACAAAACTTTGCCACATTCATATCCTGAGCGAATTCAAGAAACTTATGATGGCTATTTTTCAATCGATGGAAAGGGTTCATGGACCAAATCACACAAAACGAATAATGAAAATACCGAGCGAGGTTATAACCTCATATTGTTGTATAAAGAAGAGTTTTCAAATTTTTCTCACCCTGTTAGATTCATTTTCTCCTACACAGAGCTAAAAGAATACTGGAACAGTCCCCGCGCACTTCATCTCTTCTGTAATCTTTATAATATAGAGAATAAACGTTATCGTTTAGTGTTTAATGAAAGTGCTCTGATACAATCGTTTAGCCAATCACTTTCTAGAATGAAACCAGTAGAAAAGATGATCTATTTGTTAAGGCTCAGCACCATAACACTACAAGTTTCGTTATTTACGTTGTGGAAAAGCTTCTACCTGAATCTCTCAGCATTGTAATAAAGCTTAATAGGGGGATAAAAAATTTTTCATTTGTATCCAATTTACTACCGCGCCCTCTGGGGCTTGCTCAACAGCTCACCGACCTAAAAGCAAGTTTTAGGCCGGTTCACCGTTCGGACGTGAAAAACATGATTAGGTCTTGGACTTATTTAAAACATTTTCGATATAGTATTGGCCTTGTGCTCTATAAACCTTAACATCACTCTCATGAAGATTGTGTATGTTAAGTAAAACCCCAAAGACTAATTCCTTATCTACATAACCAATATCACATCCTAAGACTTTGGCAACCTCTGCACCGAAAATAATTTTCTGACGGGTATTTTCTTTTTTTGTTTGTTGTTTCTTTTTGGCTTCTAAGAAGTAAAGGCGTTCCTGTGCTGAAGCAATTTGTTGTTTGATTGTTTTTGTTGTCATATGTCATTCTCCCAATGTTTTCTATTTTTATTATAAGGGATACTCACATAGTCATCATTATTCAGTTTTTTCTTGATTGATTTTATCTTCAATTTAAATTGCTGTTTAACCTGATGCTCTCTGAATTTCTCCCTTATCTGATTCACTCGTTTTTCTGCTTCTAAATAGGCTTGTTCTGTATCGGTATAAACACCTTCATCAAGAAGTTTTTTGGCTTCCCAATCAATGGCTTCATCGTTATTTTTATACATTAAACCTCCTTGTGTTTGTTGTTCATTATCCTTTACCATATTTTGAATAATTATCAATATAGGAAGCTCATTTTATTTTATAAAATACAAGCTCACAAGACTGATATTAATAGCCCATATCACAGCATTAATGCCAATTAAAATTAATGCTGTTTCATCCAACTCACCAAGTTTCATGTTATTCTCCTTTTTCACGTTCCATTTTATTTAACTTATATCACCCATGTTGGCAAGTTTAGTTATTAGCCACTATATAATTAACTTAACCACTCACAAATGAGCGATTAAGTGGGTTAAGCGCTTATATGTGAGCGGCTAACTGTCCCATAATATTCATGCCATTAAGGCATGGCGGTCTGACCAGTTGAACGAAATTGCAAAAATTATGGCGGAAAATTAAATTAAGCAACACTATGCGATAGTAATCACTCACTGTTTTGTCTAATACTCACCACGTTACTTAATTTTTCTCGTTAGTATTTTTAATTTTACCTGTTAATTTTCACTCTGATTTTCCATCTTAAGCTGTGAATTGTGCAACATGGAAAACTACAGATAAAATCCACTATTTTCTTGTTTGAGTGCTTTCCCGCCTTACGGCGGGATAAATTAACACTATCATTGTCCTTCGGACACCATCCAAAACTCCACTGATGTAATATCGCATAATACTTCGCCCTTTCATCTAGATTGCGCCGCTTAATTTGGCGTTTTGTTCTGTTCTGGTTTTACAGGTATTCATATATTTCGTATTAATTAAGTAAGCTGTTTTTACATTGTTAGAAAAAACAATGCCCACTTATACACTCACTTCGTGAGCGTGTGGGGTCTACCGACGGTTGCCTGCCGCAGGCTAAAAGCAAAACCAACATCAACACATAGAGTTTTTCTTGCGAAAAACTAACAGCAGCATAGTTATATTTGAGGGTATTTTTTATATGGCAATTTTTCATCTGGAGTTTAAAATTGTGAAACGCTCGGAGGGCATGTCTTCCTGTAGGAAGGCTGCTTACCATGCGCGTTGCAAGATAACAGATGATCGCACTGGCAATACCTACGATTTTAGCCACAGAACAGATTTATTCCATCATCTGATATTAGCACCTGTTTCCGCACCTGCTGATATTGTCGAAAACTCAAGCTCCTTGTGGAATGAAGTTGAAAGGGTTGAGCGTCAGAAAGACGGTCAAACAGCCCGTTATTTTGATGTGGCTATTCCCTGTGAACTGAATAATGAAGAAAAGATAAAACTGGTCGTTGAATACTGCCAGAAGAATTTCGTTGATAAAGGGATGATTGCCGATATCGCTTTCCACGATCTTGATGGTAATAATCCCCATGCGCATGTGATGTTGACATTAAAGCCGATCACCGCTGATGGCTTTGGTAAAAAAGAAAGGAGCTGGAATGACAAGAAAAACGTAATCTTTTGGCGTGAATCATGGTCTGTGATTGCCAACCGCTATCTTGAAGCCGCAGGTACTGAGAAACGTATTGATCATCGTTCTATTGAGGCTCAACATAATGAAGCACTCGAACATGTTGCTATTACCTTGGATGCAGAAGAAAAAGCACTATGGCTTGCCAAAGCAACAGCAACCAGCCGCCCGGCAATGCAACGTGTTCATCGTGCCAAGTGGAACAGTCGAAGCGTTCAGGAAAAACGTGCTGCTGAACAGGCTGTACGCGATGAGATGAAACAGGAAGCACAGGCTACATATAGTGTCTTCAAAAAGTTGGATCTTCAGATCGTTGTTGACCTCAGAAGCTTTACCATGTCGCAGCTTCCTGAACCTGTTGAAATCGTCTTACCTGAGATACAACTTCGAACAGAGTTCTCTGAAACAGGTTCGCAGTCAGCATCATCAGAAGACCAAAAGCCTGTTCTGGTTGCCCCTGCGCCTCATACACGCACCAAATTGAAAACCCCACTTTCTTCAACTGCCAGTACGATTAAACGCGCTCCAGTCAAAAGTAAGAGAAGGCAGGTTAAACCTCGTCAGAGTGGTGTGTTCAAGCGTTTCACTTTGCTGGTAGTGGAATACATAAGAGAGAAATTTGTCTGGGCCAGAAAGAAGTCCGTTGCTCCTGATATTGATCACGACAAGCGTATTGCTGAAAACTACGTGTTTGACGAGGTGCTGGGGATCTATGTTCCACGCGCTGAACATGAAAGACGCTCAAGGTTCAACAGTGATGATTACAAGCCTACCAAGGAGGAGATCAGGCGTTTTCCAAGTCGTCCGGTTAAGCCAGTACAGCCTGATGATGATCTTGACTACATGCCTTCGCTCGTGGCTGATAGAAAATCGTCAGTACCTAAATTAAAACCATATACTCCCCATAAAGATAGGTAACCGATAATTATATAATTTTAGATAAGATATATTCATCTGAAAAAATAAAAAGAAACCATATCATATGCTAAATACT